>JASLXN010000142.1 GCA_030740315.1 Dehalococcoidia bacterium
CATCCAGCCACACCATGGTGGTGGTGGTGGTCGCCGCCTTGAGTTTCTGCTCCTGCCAGGCGGCTTTGAGGCGCAATAGCTTCGCTATGGCATCTGACATAATATCGTTGTATATAAGGGGCCGGCGCTCCTCGTCCGTTATAGTTAGGGCGGTGCTGACGGGTCCGGTTATCTGCCCCTTTACCATGAGGGGTGCAGGTGGGGGGTTGTCCAAAAAGGCATGCAACCCGCAGGCGTTGCCCCTTGATATCGCATAGCCCTGGCTGGCCCCCGCCTCGTGGTCTGAAAGTAGTTGCTGTATGGCGTCGTCAAACTCGCGGGCCGTGTCCACACACATCCGCTCCCCGTCCACCAGCAGACCGGGCAAGCCGAGCATGAACTGGGCGTACATGGTTTCCCCAAACGCCACCCTGGGAAGCTGGGGCCAGGTTGGGAGCTGGGGCAGGAAGCGCTTCACTAAGACCAGGGCCTGCTGGGGGTCTGTATGGGGCAGGCTGCCCACGGCTGTAGGCAGCAGGCCGGGGTCAAAGGGGAACTTCATGCCGTCTCCTTTGCAGGGGGGACATACTTTCCCAGCAGTAGAGACAACTCTTTCTTCACCGTCTCAGGGATGATGTGGGGTGGTGTGACGACGGACGTACGGAGTGAGTGGCCGCAGCCGCACTGCCTGCCTTCGGGCAGCCTGGGGACCAGTAGACGCAGAATACGCCGGGCCGTTTCCACGTTCTTCTGGAGATTTGCGATAATCATGTTCACCGTGACCGACTCATAGCTCTCGTGCCAGCAGTCGTAATCAGTTACGCAGGCCAGGGTGGAGTAGCACATCTCGGCCTCCCGGGCCAGCCGGGCCTCGGGCAGAGCAGTCATGCCGATAATGCTGGCGTCCCACGAGCGGTAGAGCTGGGACTCGGCCTTGGTGGAGAACTGCGGCCCCTCAATCACCACTAGGGTGCCCCCCTGGTGCACCCGCTCCGCCACTTCGGCGGCGGCATCGTACAGCACCTTATTCAAGTGGGGGCAGAAAGGATCGGCAAAGGGGGCGTGGACCACTACACCGGTGACTGGACTTCCCCCTTCGAAGAAACTACTGACCCGGCTACGGGTACGGTCTATCAACTGGTCGGCCACCACAAGGTCCATGGGGCACACCTCCTCCTTGAGGCTACCCACCGCCGAGATGGCCACAAGCTGCTCCACCCCTAAGGACTTGAGGGCATAGATGTTGGCCCGGTAGGGGAGTTCCGTGGGGGAGATGCGGTGTCCCTTGCCGTGGCGGGGTAGGAAGGCCACCCTTGCTCCCTCCAGAGTGCCTAGGGTGATAGCATCCGATGGGGAGCCGAAGGGGGTGTCCACCTGCACCTCCTCCACTGCCTCCATCCCCTCTATGTTGTAGAGTCCGCTGCCCCCGATCACCCCTAGCACGGTCTGGGCCATCTAATCCTCCCTTATAAGGATTTTCCTAATCCTGTCATGGAACGGTTCCCGCAGCACGCCCCTTTCGGTGATGAGGGCGGTGACATACATGTGAGGGGTGACATCAAAGGCGGGGTTGGCCACCTTAACACCCTCCGGGGCGACGGCCACACCCTTGATATGGGTAACTTCTTCTGGCCCCCGCTCCTCTATGGGGATTTCATCGCCTGAGGCCAGTTTCATGTCTACGGTAGTGGTAGGGGCGGCCACATAAAAGGGCACCCCATGTTCTGCGGCCAGCACCGATAGGGTATAGGTGCCTATCTTGTTGGCCACATCGCCGTTGGCGGCTATGCGGTCGGCACCCACTATCACGGCGCTCACCTCTCCTCGGTGTAGGAAGAAACCGGCCATGCTATCGGTGATAAGGGTCACCGGGATGCCCTCCCGCATAAGCTCGTAAGCGGTGAGGCGCGCACCCTGGAGGAGGGGACGGGTCTCGGTGGCCAGCACCTGTATGTTCCTGCCACCGATGTGGGCCGCACGGATGACCCCCAAGGCGGTGCCGCAGCCGGCGGTGGCCAGGGCACCGGCATTGCAGTGAGTGAGCACGGTGGTGCCGGCTTCTATAAGCTCGGCCCCTAACTCCCCGATACGGCAGTCAGCATCAAGATTCTCTTCATCGATGCGCTGTGCTTCGGCCACCAGCGTGGCTTTTAGGTCCTCCACCGTCCCTTTGTCCCGGGCGCTCCGGGCGGTGGCCTGCATACGCTCCAGGGCTTGGAAGAGGTTGACGGCGGTGGGCCGGGTGGCAGCTAAAGCACCGGCTATGGCATCTACTTCCGTTAAGAGCTGATCAGTGGAGGTGGCCTGTATGCCACCGGCCCCCAGGGCTAAGCCGTAGGCGGCAATAATGCCTAGGGCTGGAGCGCCCCGCACTTTCATCGTGCGGATGGCGTCGCCCACCATCCGGTGGTCGGCCATCTCCAGGTATACAAGCTCACTGGGTAGCCGGGTCTGGTCAATGATGGTGAGATGGCCGTCCTGCCACAAGATAGGCTTTATCATAGCTTGATACAACCTATCATAATGTACGGCGGCCCGATGGACAACTGGTTCGTCCCACCCACCCGCCCAGGGAGATTGGCTGGGGGGCACAGCATCGGTGGTGGATAGGGAAACGGTTAGTGGTAACGCCGCTGTTTTGTAAAATACCGCTTGCGCCATGTACCCGCCAAGGAGCCTAGCTTACAATAAGGGCAGTAAGTTGAGGGAAGGGCAAGGGAAGGACATATATGGACTTCAAAGAGTTGTCACCCGGTGTATACGCTGCCCTGGTGCCCGATGGCAACGCCAATACTGGGTTTATAGCCGGGGATGGGGAGATGCTAGTGGTGGATACTATGATGCTGCCCGCCAGCCAGGGACAAGAGATGGTGGCTGCTCTGGGCAGATTGGCCCCCGCCGCTCCCCGGATGGCGCTGAATACTCACTTCCATGGCGACCACACCTTTGGTAATATGCTGTTCCCAGGCTCGGTGGTAATGGCGCACACACGGGGTACGACGCCGCATGGAGGAAATGGGGGACAAGATGGTTGAGCGCTACATCCGCTTCCGCCCCGAGCACGAGGATGAGTTCCGGACGGTGAAGATTGTGACGCCTACGCTGGGTTACTCCCGTGGCATAACTCTGCACATAGGCCTGCGCCGTGTGGAGATGACCCACCCCGGCCCCGCGCACGCCGACGGGGATACTCTGGTATTTCTACCCGATGATGGTGTGTTGTTCGCCGGCGACCTGCTGTTCACCGTGACCTTCTTCGCCGTGCTACCGGAGACCGATACTAGGAACTGGGTGGAGGCACTCAAAGAACTGGATAACATGTCAGTAAACCGGGTGGTGCCGGGGCACGGCCCCATGAGCACGGCGCATGCCAGGAAGAGACTGCGGGACTACCTGCAACATGTGCAAGGAGAGGGTCGCCGCTTCTTGAATAAAGGCATGAGCAAAGAGGAGACCTCTAAGGCCGTCTCCGCCGGTTCGGGCGAGGGCTGGGACAAGCTGGAGTGCCATGCCATGGGTGTGGGTCATGTGTATGAGGAGCTTTTCCGGTCGGCTTAACCCTCCCTAAGCTCCACCATGCTGGCTCGGATGCCCTCCACTAGCAACTCGCCCTTCTGGTTTACAGCGCTGTCCTTGATGCGGATGATGGCTCGCTTGGGGTTCTTGTTACTGGGGCGGATCTCCAGCACCTCACTATGGGCGGTGATGGTGTCCCCGGGCAGCATTGGGTTCTTAAAGCGTACCTCGTCCATGCCCAGCATGGCTATGGTATGCAGGCCGTCCTGGCGCAGCACATGCTGAAAAGGCCCCCTGCCGGCAAGGCCTATTAGCAGCGCCAGCACACAAGGCCCGGCTAGTATACGCTCCCCGAACTGGGTGTCCTTCATGTAATCTGCGTTGCTGTGGATTTCGCTGGTGGTCCAGGTGAGGGTGGTTAGGAGGGAGAACTCCCCCTCGCCAATGGTGCGTCCCGGGCTTACAAACTGCTTGCCCACCGGGATAATTTCGTCAAAAGTACTCGTGGGCGACCTCCTGTGGAGTAGTCTTCTTTTAGGGATGCCCTCAGTGTAGGCCAAACTGTGGTAGGGGTCAAGGAGTTGGTGGTGTCAACAATCGTTGTCTTACCATCTCGGGGATTTATATTTGAGGGGTATCACAATCACATCCTGTGGGGCCGCTGGCAGCCCGTGGCAGTGACCGGATGCCGGGTATGGACTATAATGGAGGGCACATTCGAGGAGGGGTAATGGACCTGCGTATCACGGTGCTCAGCGAGAATACGGCGGCCTATGGTTTTCTGGGGGAGTGGGGGCTGTGTATGCTGGTGGAGGCCGATGGCATGATGGTGATGATGGATACTGGCCTGGGTACGGCGGCGG
>JASLXN010000143.1 GCA_030740315.1 Dehalococcoidia bacterium
GAAAGTAGGTCTTCGGCCTGTAGCAGCAGGGCCTCCCCTAGGGAGGCCGCTTGAGGGGCCAGCACCCGTTCCAAGAGGGGGCGGCGCGGGCGCAGATTGTAGTACCGGGGGGCCACCCCACCTAATGAAGCGGCTGCGTCTATTGCTGTGTCAAGGTCTCCCAGTTCATCCACCAGCCCGGCCTCTTTGGCCTGCATAGCAGGGAACACCTCGCCCGTGGCCAGCTTCTCCACTCGTCGGCGCTCCATTATACGGCCCTTGGTCACAGTATCTATAAAGTCCTGATAGTAGGCGTCTATCAGGACTTCCTCTTTTTGCTCCTCCTCGGGGGTAGGCTCCCTCCAGAAGGCTCCCATGTCCTTGAGGTGGCCGCCTTTAGCTACATGGAACCGAATCCCCAATCTCTCTAGAAGCTGAGGCACCAGGGGGCGGATGGAGACCACCCCGATGGAGCCCACGAGGGCGGTGGGCAGGGCGATGACCTTAGTCGCAGCGCAGGCCGCCATGTAAGCACCAGAGGCACCAGTGCCGCGAATAAAGGCCACCACCGGTTTTCTATCGGCCAGCTTGGCGATGGTCAGGTATAGGTGCTGAGAGGTGGTGGCCAGTCCGCCGGGTGAGTCTATGTCAAGCACCACCGCACGGGCACGACGGCTGTCCCGGACGGCATCCACCAGCCTCAGTATGTTTCCCATACGGACCCCGGAGCTAATCGTACCGTAGAGTTCAATCACCGCAACGCGGGGTCGGTTTACCAGCAACATTGCCCTCACCTCCTTAACTGTATCTATTTATGGCATACCCTTTTGCTGCTAGCAAGTGGTCGCCGTACCAACGGCGCAGCGTTATTTACATAAAGCTGTCCAGCACATCTGCGTTAGCACCGGCCCATGGCAGACTTGACAAGCATCACCTTTGACAGTACTTTTGTCGGCATGGAGGCCGAGATGAAAAAAGGCACTAGGCTACCATTGGAGGGTGTCCGGGTGATTGACTGGACAGTGTTTCAGCAGGGCCCTGTTGCGGCGGTGATGCTGGGGGATCTGGGCGCTGAGGTTATAAAAATTGAGCAACGAGGAGTGGGTGACCCGGGGCGTGGGGTGAGACGGATCCACGGTGTGTCCCCGCCTTCCCTCCTTGGGGGCCGCACCTACTACTTTGAGACCATGAATCGCAACAAGAGGAGTGTGGCTATTGACCTCAAGGCCGATGGTGGGAAAGAGGTAATCTACCGGCTGGCAAAAAATGCGGATGTATTCATACAGAATTTCCGACAGGGGGTAGCTGCCAGGCTGGGCGTGGACTATGAGATACTGGGGCGCCACAATCCTCGGCTCATATATGCCAGTGGCACCGGCTACGGACCTCGTGGGCCGGATAGCGCCAAACCCTCCTTTGACTATGCGGGCCAGGCCAGGGCGGGCGTGATGACCACCGCAGGTGAGGTTGGCATGGATCCGGTGGGTGGGCCTCTCGGTATGGCGGACAATGCCGGTGCCACCATGCTGGCATATGCAATACTGGCCGCCCTATACTCCCGAGAGCAGACCGGGCTGGGCCAGGCGGTGGACGCTTCCCTTTTGGGCAGTATGACTTGGCTGCTCGGCCTAAATGTGTCTTACAGGATAATGCTGGGACAGGACATTCCAAAGACCCGCCGCGCCGAGGCGGGGAACGCAATGTGGAACCATTACCGGTGTAGTGATGACCGGTGGCTCTGCTTTGCTATGACTCAATCAGAGAAGTACTGGAGCGAATTCTGTAGGGCACTGGGCATACAGGATCTGGAGCATGAACCTAGGTTTGCCGACCCGGAGGCGAGGCGGGATAACGGGAAGGAACTCGTGTCCATTCTGGATAGGGTGTTTGCCACCAGGACGCGGACTGAGTGGGTGAAGACCCTGGATGACGTCGGCAACTTCGCCTATGCTCCGGTGAACAACATGGCCGACTTGATGGAGGACCCACAAGTGGTGGAGAACAAATACATCACCGATTTCGCTCACCCCGCCCTAGGGGATATTAAAGTGGTGGGATGCCCGGTTACTTTCAGCGACGCCGAGGTGGGGCCGAGGCTGCCAGCACCAGAGTTCGGCCAGCATACGGAAGAAGTCCTGCTGGAAATAGGGGGCTATACCTGGGATGAGGTGGCTGAGCTGAAGGAGCAGGGGGTAATCTGACCCCCGCACTCGGCCGGAGAGCCCTGGTATTGCCTCCTGCCCTGGGGGCAGGTGTGTGGGAGGGGTAATGGTTGCTTCACCGCCGTAGTGGCCGTTTGCCATCCTTAAAGAATAATGCTACCATTTAGCCCTTAGCGTAGGAAATGGCTCGTGTAGAGATAAAGATAGCTGGATTCGGCGGTCAGGGTATTGTAACACTGGGCCGCATCATCGCATTCACCGCTTACGGTACGGGTAAGTACGCAACTGAGACAGTAGCGTACGGGGGTGAGGCGCGGGGTGGCAGTTCCTGGGCGGATGTGGTGGTGGATGATGAGGAGGTTGACCACCCGCGTTGCACCAAACTGGATATCGCTATCATCTTCTCTCAGGAAGCGGCAACCACCTTTTCCGGTGCCGTCCGCGACCAAGGCCTGCTGCTCTATGACCCCGTAACCGTGGAGACGCTGTCGCCACGGGAGACTACGCAGGTGTTTGCCATTCCCGCAACCAGCATCGCCCGTGAAGTATTTAATTCGGCCATGGTGGCCAATACAGTCATGTTCGGGGCATTTGTAGCACTTAGCGGTATTTTCTCCAAAGAGAGCGCTGAAAAGGGTGTGGAGTCCACGGTACCCCAGGGAGTACTGGGCCTGAACCTCCAGGCCTTTCAGAAAGGCATGGAGATTGCCCAGCGGATGAAGGGGGGTTAGGCATGGCCGATTCCAGAGGGGTCTATCCCGCCGGCACCCATATAATGATGGGAAATGTGGCCTTGTCCGAAGGTGCGATTGCTGCAGGGTGCCGGTTCTTCGGCGGTTATCCTATCACTCCTGCTAATGAGGTAAGCGAGTACCTCAGCCGACGCATGATAGAGGCCGGCGGGGTGTTCATCCAGATGGAGGACGAGATAGCATCCATAGGGGTAATCATCGGGGCTGCATGGGGTGGGGTTAAGGCCATGACAGCTACCTCCGGCCCCGGATTCTCCCTGATGCAGGAGCACATAGGCCACGCCTCCGCAATAGAAGTGCCGTTGGTGGTCGCTGATATTCAGCGCACTGGACCAGGTGGCGGCCATGTTTATGAGATGTCTGGGGATGTGATGCAGGCCAAGTGGGGCGCGCATGGTGACTATGAGAACATCGCCCTAGCCCCCTACTCCTGCCAGGAGATGTACGACCTCACTATTGACGCCTTCAACCTGGCCGGGACCTGGCGTGTACCGGTAATTATCCTCAGCGATGCGCTGCTGGCCCATATGTACGAGCGGGTGGATGTGCCCACAACTGAGGTGCTGCAGGAAAGGGTGCAGGAGTGGCCTCGGCCCTCCGGCGACCCAAAGGACTACACCGCCTTCACATACCCCAAACAGGACACCGGAGAACTGGTGGTGCCCCCTACACCCATACTTGGCACGCCATACCATCCGCGGTGGGCTATGAGCAGCCCCCACCTGGAAAAGGGTGGAATCTCCAGTGACCTGGGCGTCGCCCTGGAAATGATGAAGCGTATAAACAACAAAATACGGGACAACCGGCAAAAACTGGTTCGGTATGAGACCCGTTACATGGAAGATGCGCGTATGGCGGTGATTTGCTACGGTACTGCGGCGCGGCCCTGCTTGCGGGCAATTAAAGAGGCCCGAGAGGCGGGGATAAAAGTGGGATATTTAAGGCTCATTACTATATGGCCGTTTGCCGACGATGTGGTTCGAGAGGTAGGCTCTGCCACCGGCAAGTTGCTGGTACCAGAGATGAACTTGGGACAGGTATCCAGAGAGGTGGAACGGGCGGTAGCCGGTAAGGCAACGGTCACCAGCTTGCCCCAGGCCCGACTACACGATACCGAGGAAGTGCTCCGGGCTATAAAGGAGATGGCGGCATGAAGCAGCGAGAGTTGGAACATCCGCATGTTAAAGAGATGGTCTCCTATGACCTGCTGGGCAAGTACTACAACCCCTTCTGCCCTGGCTGCGGCTACGGAATAATCGCTAACTCCGTCAACACCGCCTTGCTGGATAGAGGTGACCTCCTCTCATATCCCCTTATCACCGGTGTAGGCTGCTGCTGCTACATGCCTTTCATCTTGGTGGGCAACTCTTTCTACTGCTTGCACGGGCGTGCACTGCCCTTTGCCACTGGGCTGAAGCTGGCCAACCCCAAGCTCAAGCCTATCGTGTGGAGTGGCGACGGCG
>JASLXN010000144.1 GCA_030740315.1 Dehalococcoidia bacterium
ATCGGGTCGTTGGGGTAGAACCCAGCCGACGGGTGCAGCTTAACTCCCTTCATTCCCCACTCTCTTACCGCCATTTCCAGTAGCTCGACAGCCTTCTCCCGCCGGGGGTCAATCCCCACAAAGCCAATGAGGCGGTCCGGGTATTTTTTAAGGGCCTCCCTGATAGGCTCATGGTACTCATACCAGTTCAGCTTGTAGTCATCCAGCTCTTTGCACAAGCCAAGGTCCACACCGACCACCACAGTCTTGTCTATCCCGGCCTCATCCATATCCCTGACCAGCTCATCAGCGCCGATTCTCTCTCCTATCCTCTCCTCGGATGCGCCGGATGCCGCTTGGGACGTCGCAATCCAGCCCCTCCAGTATTTGGGCGTCACCAACGTATCCATACGGATATGAGCATGGAAATCAATAATCATGCTTGCCTCACTAAACGACCTTCGTGGCACTCCTTAGGGTGGTTCCTACGTCGTTCACGTCTGCCCGCGTAGCCCCCGTAGTAGCGTACACTCTTTGCCTGTCCCGTGGGTCTCAGCGCTCAGAAGTCAACCGGGCTGCGTCTTGCCAATCTTTCTCCGGAACGTGCTCGGTCTCTAGCGTTCAACGCCCCACTTGTCCAACATAGCTTCGGTGATAAGTTCAAATACAACGCCGCTGGTGGATTTTGGGTCGACATACGCAACGGTGACGTCTTTTTCCTTATCTATTGTCCATTTCATCACCTTCGCCCCTTCTTTCTCAAGTCTGAGCACTTCTTCATCTATGCGGTCTACGACCATTGTGACCTGGAACAAACCTTCGCCTCGCCTGTCAACGAATCTCCTTGTCGGGCTATCGTCTTCTGACGGCTCAATGATTTCCAAGAAATTGTTGCTACCAACCCGCAGCAAGATGCTCTTACGAACTCCTGCATCGGGCACGGCCAGTTCCTTTTCCCTCTTGAGCCCGAAATACTTACAGTATGCGTCCGCCGTCGTAGCCGCATCTCTCACTGCGATTCCGATATTTGACACCCTCTTTATCAACGCTGCCCCCTTTCTAGATTTGCTACCCCTAAGTAGTTTGCCGTTCTTGGCCACCTTGGTCACCGGTTTGTCGCCTGTGGCAGCTATAGAGACCCCGTGTATGCACAGTATCTACACAACATCGGGCCAGCCACATTTCAAGAGAACACCCTTGCACGTGCTCACCCCCCACTGTCCGCTTCGGCAATCGTACATAACCAGCCCTTGGTTGTCAACTCATTTGTGAAACCGTTTCGATGTGCGCTCCAACCTCTTCACTCCTTGGTGACGTGACGAGGACTTGTGCTTGCGTTCAAGACTTGGTGACTTCCTGGCCCATGGCAGGTCGCTCGAGACGAGAACCTTGAGCCTGCTGGGCTTTTAGTCTGAAAAGCCCAGGTTGCTCGTCTCAGAGGTTACTACATCTGGAGACACTGTCTCCGTATCTCCATTTGCCACACCGTACTACAAAGGTAACACCGTGCAAGGAAGCAAACCTCACTGTGGTCACTATTTGAATACTGCCCCCTGGGTGACCATGTCCTGGCGCAAGCGGGGCTTCTCAGCAGAGGGCATCCTGTAGCTGTTCGTTGACGGCATTTACCTTGGGGGTGCGCAGGGGCAGCGATGAAAAAGAGGCGCTTTTGATAGCCTGACCTGCCTCCAAGGATTGTACCACTCTGAAAGTTAGAGTTCTCGGGGGGCATGTCATATGTCAAAGACCTTAAAGGGCTTTCACTTGATTCGGGGGAATTCGTTGTCAGAGTGCTTGAATGGGCGGGCTTGCTGGGTTTGCGAACTACCCAATTCCGTTCCGGTTAATATTTGGGGGCATAGCCCCCCAGGCCCCCGGAACTCTTAATACTTCCCCCACTCTCTCATAGGGAGAGGGGGTCTAGGGGGTGAGGGTGCCCATTTGACCGGGGATCGTATTGCGTCAAAAGAAACTGTTATCGAAGGGCCATCGTTGCCTCAGAATAATCGGTTACCGAATTGCTTTTGCCCTTGGCCCTGACCCATTTGCAGGGGCGGGGGTCGGGTAGTTGGGCCAGCTTCCATAGTTGCTCCAGATGGCCATTGAGCTGCTTCAGCAGCAGGACTGGGTTATAAGCCCCCGATATATTGCCGCCAGCTCGGCTTTCTTGGCCTCGGTGAGCACACCGGACTCCAGAAGCCGTTGATAAGGGGTCCGTGCCTGGTCATAGACCTTGTGCACCCTGACCCCCTGTCTGCTCTTGGACACCGGCTTCATAGTGGGCTGGAAGAAGTTGGCATAGTGGCGCAGCGTAGCATAAACGAGACTCAGACGTTCCAGGGCAGCCCGAGAGCTGTAGCGGTCATAGCCCACCAGCCGGCGCACCACTGACCAGTTGTTTTGCTCCACATGACAGCTATCGTTCTTCTTGTAGGCGCGGGAGCGGGGGAAGATGATACCCTGCCTGCGACAGTAGGCATATAAGTTGTGGTTGATGAACTCGCTGCCTTTGTCCGAGCCCAGCCCTAGCAGGGGGAAGGGCAGCCGCTGGCGCATCCGGTGCACCGCGCCCCCTACTCGCTCCTGGCCCTTGCCCCATACCCCCACACACTCCGACCAGCCGCTGGCCACATCCACGATGCACAGGGTTGTCAGGTAGAAGCCCTCGGTGCTCTCCCCGCAGTAGGCCACCAAGTCCACCTCCACGAAGCCGGGATGCTCCTCCGTCCAATCGGCAAAGGTACGTATGGGAATGGAGCTCTTGAGCAAGCTCCCCGGCCTGGTGGTGCTCAAGGGGCGCCGTCCTCCGGCTCGGCGCCATGGCCTGAGCAGCCGGTCCATGGTGGCCGGGCTCATCCGGCACAGGTCGGCCTCTATCTGGGCATCGACTGCCAGCTCCTCGTGACGGCGCATTGCCGACACCATCTCACCCACAAAGGGCTTGAGGCGCTGGGAACACAGCTGGTCGCTGGCCTCCCATACCTTCCGTAAGGCCTCCGCCATCTCGTATTCATACCGGCTGCGACGCCCCCCGGCCTCTGGTGTGCACCAGTGGGCGCTGGCGGTGTAGGAGACGGATGGCCGCCTTACGATGAAAACCGGTCACCTGGGTGAACTCGTCCAGTATCTTCCCCTTCTCCTTCTTCCCGGCTTTTAGATACCTCCACCGCGCCGCCTCCCTGTATTCCAGTATGCTGCCTCTGGTCATGCCACCTCCTTGGGTAACACTTTTCTGAGGCAACGATACAAGCTTCGGTAACCCTAATTATGAGTCAATTCGGGGATTCCACTCCCTACCGCCTGATGGTGTATAATTGGAGCACACTTGGCTTTACAGGAGGGGTAAAGATGCCTGGCGCACTGGAAGGAATCAGGATCCTGGAGATGGCGGTGTGGCACGCCGGCCCCGGTGGTACCCTTATGCTCTCTGACATGGGTGCTGAGGTCATCAAGATAGAACAGCCCGTCGTGGGCGACCCCATGCGGGGCTTAGTGCGCCTGGAGGGGGCCGAGATCCTACAGCCCAGGGGGTTCGCCAGCCTGGCCTACGAAATCCCCAACCGCAACAAGAGATCCATCACCGTGGACCTCACCAAGCCCCAGGGCCGGGAGATTGTTTACAGGCTCATTCCCAAGTTCGATGTCTTCATGCAGAACTTCCGCCCTGGCGTGGCTGCCGAGTTGGGCATGGACTACGAGACCCTTAAGAAGTACAATCCCAGGCTCATCTACGCCAACGTCTCCGCCTACGGGCCCCAGGGGCCGGACAGCCAGGCCCGGGGGCAGGACTACATCGGCCTGGCCCGCTCCGGCATGATGACGGCGGCCTACGATTCCGACCCCAACCAGCTCCCCCACTTAGCCCCCGGCATAGCTGACCAGATGACTTCGATCACCGTGTGCTGGGGCATCCTGGCCGCCCTGCTGACCCGGGAGAGGCTGGGCATCTCCCAGGAAATCCATGTCTCCATGGTGGGCAGCATGGTTAACCTCCAGCTCTTCCGCACCATGGCCAGCCTGTTCCTCAACCAGGAGTTCCCGTCCAGCAAGCGCACCGAAATGGCCAACCCTCTGTATAACCACTACCGCTGTAAGGACGACAAATGGGTGGCCCTGGCAGTGTTGGCCTCCGACCGGGTGTGGCCCGTGCTCTGCGAGTGCATGGGCATGACCGAGCTGGTGGATGACCCCCGCTTCAACAGCACCGAGAAGCGGGCCGAGAACTGTCGGGAACTCATAGGCATCATGGACCGCACCTTCGCCACCAAGACCCGTGACGAGTGGATGCAGTTACTGCGACAGCGCAAGCGCATCATCTGCTCCCCGGTGCAGAATGTCCTGGAGCTGCCCCAGGACCCCC
>JASLXN010000145.1:0-1061 GCA_030740315.1 Dehalococcoidia bacterium
ATGCCCGTGGCCAGCAGCCCCACCTGCAGGGAGACCCTTGCCCCGGAGACCAACATGGCCAGCATATCCCTGCCGTTGTCGTCGGTGCCCAAGGGGTGTGCCCAGGTGCCAGGTATGAGGCGGGAGGTGAACTGCCCCGTCTTCAGGTCATAGGTGGACTGCTCTATAGTAAAGCCCACCGGCGGCATGTTCTGCCGGCTGAAGTCCACAGCCGTGGGGTCCCGGGTGAACAGGGGCCCGACTAGGGCCACCAGCGCTAGAAGCATGATGAACCCCAGGCCCCACAAGGCGGGCCTACGCCTCCGAGTGCGCTGCCAGAAGTGAGCGGTTAGGCGGCGGTTGCTGTAGAGTGGCAGTACCCCGTAGAGAACGGCCAGGGTAACCATGAACAAGTATAGATAAGAGGCCGGAGTCACCATCCGTAAGGAGAACAGCACATCTATCCCCAACCCTATGGCGTAGAGTACCAAGAGGGAGATGAACACGGGCCCCTTTCGCCGAATCATCAAGGGCAGCGGATTTCTCTCAGTCATACCTTACCCGAGGGTCCATATAGGTGTAGGCGATATCAGTAGCCAGGTTGGTGAGCAGGACAATCAACGAGCCTATGAGGGTCACCGCCACCACCACGGCATAGTCGTTGGCGAAGACGGCGTTGAAGGAGACCTGCCCCAGCCCGGGGATGCCGAAGATGATTTCAGTAAGGTAGGCCCCTCCGAATACGATGGCACCCAGCTCCCACAGTACGATGGTACTAATGGGCAGCATGGCGTTGCGGAAGACATGCTTGATTATCACCGTCCGCTCCGGCAGGCCCTTGGCCCGGGCAGCAGTAACAAAGTCCTGCCGCAGGTTGTCCAGGGTGGCGGAGCGGGCATAGCGGGTGTAGCCGGCCATCATACCAGTGCCCAGTGTGATTATCGGCAGCACCAGCGCTTTGAGGTTGGCTAGGGAAAAAAGGGCCAGGCTGGTGTCATAGTATGTCTTGAACCAGCCCAGTTGCACCGAGAACACCAGTATGAGCATGATTCCCAGCCAGAAGTTGGGCACCGAGACGCCCA
>JASLXN010000145.1:1071-1458 GCA_030740315.1 Dehalococcoidia bacterium
AAAGGTGGTGATGTAATCTGCCCTGGTACGCTGCTTTACCGCCGAGTATACTCCCGCTGCCATGCCCAGCAAAGAGGCAAACAGGCTGCTCAGGAGAATGAGTTGGAAGGAGTATATCCAGTGGCGACGCAGCAGGGTCATCACCGGCATGCTGGTGCTGATAGACCACCCCCAGTCCCCACGCACCAAGTTCACCACATAGTCCCGGTACTGCTCCCAAACCGGCTGGTCCACTCCATAGCGAGCCTCTATGGAGGCTATCGCCTGGGTAACATCCTGCCCTTTGGCGGACATATTGAGCAGGTATCTATCGGCAGGGGAGCCCGGCGCCACCCGCAGCAGGATGAACGTGATGGTGACAATTCCCCAGGCTATGATTAAGGCGTA
>JASLXN010000145.1:1468-4294 GCA_030740315.1 Dehalococcoidia bacterium
GCCGCATGAGGACATAGTCTCTCATGACTCTCCACCACTCCTGAAACCCCCCAAGGCCCCCTTGGGGCAGCCTCTATCGCCCATCACTCCACGAAATACCACAGGTGGTAGTTCCACCCCATGTTGATTCCGGGGTCTATAGGCCCCTCTACCTTCTTGGAGAGACCAGTGTTGGCCGCCTGGAATGCCAAAAAGTCCGCAGGCAGGTCATCGGACATCAGTTGAGATAGCTGAGCATATATCATTTTTCTATTCTCCGGGTCAACTGCCTCCTCTGATTTAGCCCGCCGGAACAAGGAGTCCACCTCTTCGTTGCAGTAGCCCCAGAAGTTGAGGCCGCCCTCGCAGGTGAAGAACACCTGCGAGCCGGAAGGTGCTATCGGGTTGCTGCTCAGAATTATCACCACCATGTCCCACGGCTCCTGGCTCACCGCCTCGGGGCCATTGTTAAAACGTGGCTCTTCCTCGGAGCCGGGCACCTTGTTCATGAGGTACTGCCGCAACTCCGTAGCCCAGGGGATGAACTTCATCTCCACCTCAATGCCCAGGTCGGAAAGTTCCTGCTTTATGAGGAAGACCACTGACTCGTTGGTCTTGTTCCCCGAATTGGTGACCACAGTGAGTTTAAGAGGCTCACTGTTCTCATCAAAGACATTAATTCCGCCATCCTCCTGGCGGTTGCCATACCCCGCCTCCAACAGCAGATCCTTGGCCTTCTCTTTATCGTATAAAGGCTCAACACCGTACTTGGAAACACCTTCCTCTGTGTACCAGGGAGAAGGACGGGGTATGAAGCTGAAAGCGGGCTCGCCGAAGCCCAGCAGGATGGACTGGATGAGCACGTCTTTGCCTATTGCCAGCGAGAGGGACTGGCGCACCTTCCGGTCTCTGAACCCTTCCCAACCATTGTCACGCATGTTGAAAGCAACCAGGAGGTAGCTGTTGGTGGGGGTGGTGTACACATTGATGTGGTCCATCTTTCTGAATTTGGCCACCTGGGGGGGATCTATGCCAGCGGCGGTGATATCCCCCGCCTCCAGGGCGGCGTGCATAGCGGCCGGAGTGCCCAGCAGCTTGGTTACCCGCCTCTCAAAGTAGGGGGAGTCGTCCTCCCGTCCCAGATAAAAGTCAGGATTGCGGGACACCACATACTTATCATTACGCACCCACTCCTCAAACCGGTAGGCACCCAGGTTTCCGGTGTAGGAAAGCTCGTTGAACTCGGGGGCCTCGGTGAAAGCCTTAACATCACCCTCATACTTCTCGGCTATGTGCTTGGGGTATGGGGTCAGCGAGATAATGGCATTATCAAAGAACTCAGGGTCCACAGTCTGCCGGGTGATGATAAATGTATTCTTGTCCACAACCGCGGGCTCCACAAAGACGGTTTCTCCGTTCACCTCCTCCTGCCAGTCACTCTTGTAATTGTAGTTTAGCCAGTCCGCAAACATGAGTTGTTTGAGGGTGTAGACATAGTCCTCAGAGGTGACCGGAATGCCGCCCGTCCACTCTAAGTCGTCCCGGATGGTGACAGTGTAGACCAGGCCATCGGGGGAGACCTCCACAGGTCTGGCCAAGTGAAACAGAACCAGGTTGAACTCGTTGTCATACCCGCCCAAGGAGTTCAGCACCCTACCTGCATATGAAAAAGAGGCGCTGTCTGCGGCCAGAATATAGTTGAGGGTCTCGGCGTCCCCCGCCGAGGTGCCAGAAATGTAGGTGCCCATCGGCTGGCGCCTCGGCTTGAGGGTGGATGTAGGCATGGCCGTGGCTGCGGGGGCGGAAGATGTAGTAGGGGCCGGTGAAGTGGTCGGGGTGGATGTAGATATAGGAGGAGGCGCAGGGGTGGACCGGGCACAACTCGCCGCCACCAGTAACGTGATTATACCCAGTATAGCAAGTGAGCAGACCCGGCTCATAGGACCTCCTTCTTTCGGCTTTGGGACTCCCTATCTAACAGGGATTGTAAAGTGCCGGGCAGCAACATGCAAAGGCAGGGTATTTGCCTCGGCCCGCCACCACCTGATTGCACATCTTACCTCCGGGCCGGGAACCCCACCACCTCCGGGCCGAAGGAATAGAGCTGGCTCTTGTATATTTCTCGCGCGACTGCTTGCAGCACCTTCAGCGAAGGCTCTCCCACCTTCAAAATGCGGTATAGCCGTATGCCGCTCAGGCGTTCCAAGTAAGGGCAGCGTTTCTCAAAACCCACCAGGGTCAGGCGGTCTCCGCCCAGAAAAAAGTGGTCCAGGCGCTCCGGAAAGGACTCCACCTGCTCCTCCAGACGCTCGCAGGCCTTATCAAACAGAGCCCGGGCCTGCCCTTCCCGGTGCCGGGCGAACCGCGCGGAGGAACTGCCGCCCTTGCGGTGCCTGCCTTTGACAAAACGGGTCCCCGTTTTGGACTGCACCAACCTGCCACCTTGGAACACCCCCATGGAGTAGCGACCCATCCGTAGTAGCAGCACCAGCACGGACCGCGGCCGGTAGAGTAAGCTGTGCAAAGGGCCGATATTCCAACCACTGAAGGTGGCGGCGGCCTCCACCGGAAACGGTGGCAGCACCAAGTGGGACTCCGCCAGGCTCCAGAACAGCACAGCCCCGGTCTCGGAGCCGCTCACAGCCGTTAGGATATCTTCGGGCAGTTCCACCCCACTGGGCGGGGCCTGCCCAGGGGACAGGTAGTATGTCCTCCCGCCGGCGTCCGGGTTGTGCCAGCGGGAGGCCATGCGCTGCAACATCTCCCGGGAAATCTCCTTAGGCTTCACGGCTCAAGTCTATCAGATTAGAGGGGCGGGAGGGTGGAAAGGAATAAGTTTGCTAACAG
>JASLXN010000146.1 GCA_030740315.1 Dehalococcoidia bacterium
TCCGGTGAGGACACCGAATTGGTAATAGCCCAAGCCGTCCTCGGCCACCCCCATGGACTCAAGTAGCGCCGACTCAACGGCGCCACCCTTCATTTCTTGGGCCAGTGGGCCGCTGACGGACACGGGTACTCCGGACATGGTGCCTTGTGTGGCAGCCACACCTTGAAGCTCGGCAATCTTGCTTAGCTCCTGTGGGATAGCAACCAGACCCAGTTCCTCGGGCGCAAAGCCACTGCTGAGCAACTGTTGCAGGGCTTTTCTGGCCCGGGGAAGGTCGCGATAAAGCTTAACCACGGCTTTAGTCATAAAGGTCCCCCTTTACGCAGTTTTCCTATTGTAGCATCGGCTTGGCGAGGGGGTCAAGCGAACCTACAACTTGGCCTGTTTACTGAGTTCGTTTTAAGGGCTATCTCCTACTCTAATCTCTCCCTTATGACGGCCTCTCCGCACCCATTGGTATATGGTAGCCGATTCTCAGGTGTTATCAGGCTCCATCCATGACTCCGGGATCAGGTCAAGCTTGTCTGAGAACTCCGGGACTACCCAATAGTGAGGCTCAGGGTACTCTTGGGACATGTGAAACATGCTATCTATTTGCCCGCATTCCGCTCGTAGCTCCTCATCGATATACGGCTCATCTTTGAACCGAATGCGGTCACCTCTCTGGAACTTCTGCATCTTGCCCCTTTTGCAGCTCTAATTTTCCCCACATGGCTGCGTCCATCACTGTAGCATCGGAGGCTGAGAGGGGTCAAAGCGAATATACGAGAAACCGTCTCACGATGAAAGTCATCTTGCTCTAACATACCGACTGTAATAGCTGAAGGAGTGGAAGCCCTGAAACCCATCAGGGCAACTTAAGGCTTAAGTCGGATAGGGCAAGGTGGGGGTCTTCCTCATCCCTACAGAGGTTATACACAGAGGTTATACGCTGAAAAAGCCACTCCGGTGTTGGGTGTGAGACCGAGTCCTAGGGCTATTGGCCTATTAGGGGGATTTGGGGGCTAATGTCCCCCAAAATAATCTTACTGGGTAGGTGGATGGGCAGGAGATTGAAACGGCACGACCGCTTCTGCTACAATGCGGCCAAAGGAGGCGCTGATGGACATAAACACGAAGGTGTTAGGTATTTGCGGTAGCCCTATCAGGGGGGGCAACACGGAGGTCTTTCTGCAACAGGCCTTGGACGCCGCCCGGGGGCAGGGGGCTGATACAGAGCTTATTTCACTGGCCAAAATGGATATACAGGACTGTATCCACTGCAACTGGTGCGTCCGCAAGCAGGAGAATGGCAAGTACTGTAACCTGCACGACGATATGAACCAGATTTTCCCTAAGGTGCTGGAGGCTGACGCTATCCTCCTAGCTTCACCGGTATATTTCACACGCCTGTCTGGCTATATGGCCAACATGTTAGACCGGCTGCGATGCTTGGGCCACGGCAACCACTATCACCGTGCCCTAAAAGGCAAGGTGGGGGGTGGCCTTGTGGTAAGCTGGTTCCGCAACACGGGAACCGAGACAGGGCTCCTCAGCCTGTTGGGGGCGTTCATGGCCAGCGGCATGACGGTAGTGTCACCCGGCCTAGGGCTGGGTTCCCCGCTTGGGGCTATAGGCCTGTCCAGCGAAGGCGGCGAGGGCAAGTTCGACCCCAAAGAGAGGCTGGGGGTGCTGAAAGATGAGTATGGGGTGGCCTCTGCACAGCAGATTGCGCGTGAGGCTGTAGATATGGCACGGGTGGTCAAGGCCGGGCAGCAGGCGCTAAAGGGATAAGCGGACGCCCAAGGCCCTCCCTATCTCCTCCGCCCACTCTGGCCTCCGGTAGCCCCAGGCGGCTGCTAGGCCGAAGCTGCCGGTGAGCATCATGGCCCCGTACGGAGCGGCAGGGTAGGCCCGCAGCCCCGCGCCGGCGGCGCGGGTGCGGTTAGGTCCGGTAATTACTACGGGCGGCCTTTTGGTTGCCGTCTCTAGAATGAAGCAGCCGTGGCCGCCGTCATCCCATACCTCTCTGTTGGTAAGCTCGCCGGACAGGAACCTGTCCACCACCTGCCGTAGCCTGGCGGAGGGGAGTAGCCCGGTGTGGTGCTCAAATAGGCCTAGGATGTTGCCTTTCTGCAGGTGGAAACCCAGACTGTGAGCGTTGCCCAGGTTGAGGCTAAGGCGGTGCGGATGTTTGGCCACCCGTCCGTCCATCCCCGCACCTAGGGCGGCGGCGGCCCCGGTGTCCATGAGCAGTAGGGGCAGGGGGCGGTCATGGCTACGTACCACTGATAGCATACGGGTGAGTGAGGGCGGCACCTCAGAAGGCAGGTAACAGAGCCGCTCCAGACGGCGTCTCTCTTCCACCAACCCCTTTAGGTACTCAAACCGGAACAGGCGGTTGCTCATGCCCCGTGGCGCCTCGCCGTGGTCCAACACCGCCACCGCCACAGCATCAGGCTCCACCGGGCCGTAAAAAGGTTCCACGGCACTCAGGATGGCGTCTGCATCCAGGTCCCGCAGCGTTACTTTGTGAGCGCCGCGCACTCCCCCGGCCTCGTCCTCTGAGATTAGCTTAACTCCCCTATCAGCAGTCTTCCGGGGGTCGTCGTCGAAGGTGAGGGCGGCGGGGAGGGTGGCGAAGGCGGATAGCCCAGCTCTGAGGTGGCGTTTGAGGGCACTGGATATGGCCCCACCCCCCATAGTGACCCCAGTGAGAAGCAGGGGCTTACTCAACCGGGTGGCCTCCGTTATTTGGCGTGCGACTATCTGAGTGGGGGAGGGCAGGATAAGCTGCACCGAGTTCTCCACCGTCTGGGCGGTGTCCAAGAGCAGCACATCCTGCGTCCCCGCCCCGATGTCAATACATAGCAGGCGCAAATCAGCTGATTACCTCTGTGCCCATATATGGCTGCAGTGTAGGGGGGATGGCCACGGTGCCGTCCGCCCTCTGGTAGTTCTCCAGAATGGCGATGACCATTCTCGGCAGGGCCAGTCCGGAGCCGTTGAGAGTGTGCACAAACTGCGGCCTAGCACCCGGCTCTGGTCGGTAGCGGATGTGGGTGCGGCGCGCCTGAAAATCGGTGCAGTTGGAGCAGGAACTGGCCTCTAACCACTCCCCCACCCCCGGCGCCCAGACATCTATGTCATATGACTTGGCTGATTGAAATCCCATTTCCCCGACACAGAGCATACGCACCCGGTAGGGTATCCCCAGCCGCCGTACAATATCCTCGGCATCGCCCACCAGCTTTTCCAGCTCCTCGTAGGAGTGGTCAGGCTTTGTGAACTTGTACATCTCTACTTTGTCAAACTGGTGGCCCCGCTTGAGGCCCCGGGTCTCCTTCCCGGCGGCCATCTTCTCCCTGCGGAAGCAGGCAGTGTAGGCCGTGTAGCTCAGGGGCAGGGTACCCGGCTCCAGGATTTCGTTACGGTGCAGGTTGGTGAGAGGCACTTCGGCGGTGGGCACCAACCAGTAGTCCTCTTCGGCATCGTGGTAGAGGTTATCGCCGAAGCGGGGCAGGCTGCCGGTGCCCACCAGGCATTCCTGTTTGACCATGAAGGGCAGGTAGGCCTCGGTGTAGCCGTGCTCCCGGGTATGTATATCCAACATGAAGGTAATGAGGGCGCGTTGCAGCCGCGCGCCGGCCCCCTTGAGCACATAGAAGCGGGTGCCGGATAGCTTCACGCCTCGCTCGAAGTCTATGATATCCAGGCACTCTCCTATTTCGTAATGGGGGCGGGGGGTAAAGGAGAAGGTGGGCGGCTCCCCCCAGGCGCGCACCGTAACATTGTCTTCATCCTCTGTGCCGGAGGGCACCGATGAATGGGGCAGGTTGGGCAAGTATAGAAGCAGGGACTCCAACTCTTTGCCCAGGCGGCGGATATCGGCTTGCTGCTCATCTATCGCCCTGGAGAGGGTCTCCCGCCCCAGATGCACCAGGAAATCGGCGAAATGCTCCTGGGTGGAAGCGATGTTGGGGCCGACATCGTATCCCATCAGCCTCACCTGCTCCACCAAGGCGGAGAGATCATCGGTGGTGTGGGTGCCTTTAGCCCGGCCTACTAGGCGGTTGAGCTGGTTCTGGTTGGCCCTCATGGACTCCGTCTCCTGTAGCAACTTGCGGCGAGTCTCGTCCAGGTGGAGGATGAGTTCCAGGGAGGTGTCCTCGCCGCGGCGGCTCAGGGCCTGCTCTACCTCCTCGGGGCTTTTGCGTATCAACTGCATATCCAGCATGGCTACTCCCTGGTGCGTAGAGTGGGGAAGGGTATGACCTCTCGGATGGAGGGGGCATCAGCAAGCAGCATCAC
>JASLXN010000147.1 GCA_030740315.1 Dehalococcoidia bacterium
TGACGATAGTGTTTACCGCGCCTATCTCCCGGGCGGTGTCCTCAACGCCGTTCAGCAGGGGCATGACCACCACTTTGTGGGGCACAGTGATATTGGCACCGAGCACTTTAGTACTCTTTAAACGAGCAACCACCCCTTCCAGCCCTTCCGGGGGCACCTCCCACGCCTCATAGTGCGCATCCAGCCCGCAGTGGTTAAAGGCAGCCTGTTGAAAAACAGGCGACAACGAGTGCGTAAGGGGGTAGCCCAGAATGGCAGCTATCTGTGTCACGACGTGCCCCTCTGCCAATCCAGGTATCCCTGGAGTATTATGGCGGCGGCATCGGCATCTAGGTGCTTTCTCACCGGCCTTTTTACCTTTCGTCTGCCACCACTGCCTGTATTTTGTGAGTGCCTATGGGCAGCCACGGTGGAAAGTCTTTCATCATAGGTGTAGACAGGGACCGTTACCCTCCCCTTCAGGTTGACAACGAAGGCCAGCACCTTCTCCGCCTGAGGGCCGGTCTCCCCACTCAGGGAGCGGGGCAACCCCACTACCACACCGTAGGCGCTGTTTTCGGCCACCAGCCGAGCCACCTCATCCATATCCTTGCCTTTTTCCTGACACTGGAGTATACAAAGAGGGAAGGCCAGCAGGCCGTTGAGGTCGCTGATGGCCACGCCGATGCGCCTCTCCCCTACATCCAGCCCCAGCAGCCTCATGCTACCCTTCAGGGCTGCCCCTGCTCCTTGAGCCGCCCCATTATCTCTTTCACCATGCCCAGGGCCTGGTCCAGCTTGGAGCCATCCTTACCCCCGGCTTGGGCCATCTCCGGGCGTCCGCCTCCTCCACCACCGGTGACACCGGACACGGCCTTCACCATCTCCCCTGCGTGAAGACCACGGAAAAGAAGGTCTTTAGTGACCATGGCCAGGAAGGCGGGGCGCTGGTCCACCAGGGCACCCAGTACCACCACCCCACTGCCCAGCCCATCCCGCACCATGTCTCCCATCTCTCGCAGGGCATCCCGGCCCGAGACCTGAACCCTTGCCGACACCACCTTTACTCCCCCCACCTCCTCTGCCCGGTTTATAAGTTGACGTGACTCATCCTTAATAAGCCGCATCTCCAGGGACCATGAGCGACGGCGCTCCCTCTCCAACTCAGCCACCATCTCTTCAATCTTTGCGGCGATCCCCATGGAGTCTGCAGATTTTACCACATCGGCAATGGCATCCAGTGTGCTGAGGCGCTCCCTTACGAAGGCCTCCGCACCCCTACCGGTGACGGCCTCCAAACGCCGCAGGCCTGAGCCGATGCTGGCCTCACTGAGGATAACGAAAAACCCTATTTCACCTGTGGCACGCAGGTGTGTGCCGCCGCAAAGCTCTTGGCTGAAATCCCCCGCCTGCACCATGCGCACCACCTCTCCATACTTCTCCCCGAATAGGGCAATGACCCCCTGATCCATGGCTTCCCGGTAGGACACCTTGCTGACCGACACCGGCAAGTTCCACCGTATGCCCTCGTTGACTATGGCCTGGACCTCGGAAAGCTCCCGGGGGCTGAGGGACACATAGTGGGAGTAGTCAAAACGCAGCCGGTCTGGGGCCACCAAAGAACCGCGCTGGTAGACATGCTCACCCACCACCCGGCGTAGAGCGGTCTGGAGCAGGTGTGTGGCGGTGTGGTTGCGGGCGATATCCAGCCGCCGGCCCTCGTCCACAGTGGCATCCACCGGGTCACCCAGGGCCAGTTCCCCCTCCACCACTTTACCCCGGTGTATGGTGAGGTCGGGGAGCGGGTGCAAGGTGTCCTCCACCACCACCGTACCTCGCGGCCCTTCAGATTGAGCCTCAGGGCGAAAACCCCGGATAGTGCCAGTGTCCCCCAACTGCCCACCTTGCTCTCCGTAGAAAGGAGTCTCAGCCAACACCACCTCCACCTCTTGGCCCTCCGTGGCCACGGAGACCGGCTCGCCATCTATCAGCAGGCCGGTAACCCCGCTTCGATGAGTAAGGGTGTGGTAGCCCATGAACAGCGAGGTGGTGACCTCCAACAGGGCGTAGCCGCCATCGGTACCGCCGCCGAAGCGATGGGAGGCCCGAGACTGTTCCCGCTGCTTCTCCATCTCCGTCTCGAATTCGGCCAGGTCCACCTCAAAGCCCCGCTCCCGGGCCACCTCCGCCGTCAGCTCCGGCGGAAAGCCGTAAGTATCGTACAAGGTGAAAACTTCGCGGCCAACAATTTTGCTGGCGGCGTCTAATAGAGCCTGCAGCCTGCCCTCAAGCGCGGCAGCATCTATAGTAAGTGGCGTTGGAGCCCCCGCAGGCCGGTCTTCCAGACCGGCAGTCGTCACCACATGCCCTAACTTTAGTATAAATTCCTCTGACGCATCGAGAAAGCCCTTCGCTCTGTCAACCTGCGGCGGCCGCTGGCGGTCAGACCCGTGCAACGACCATTGCTCCAATCCAGTCAGTTCATCACGCTCAGGAGTGCGTCCTTCTCTGAGCAGCGTAACCAGCTTCCTCAAGTCTTGTCCAGGAACTTGCTCCAAGAATTGCAGGTATCCCTCCAGCATATCTAGACCCTTCTGCAAAGTTGCAGAAAAGCGCTCCTCCTCCTGCCCCACCACAGACAGCACTAGGTCGCGGTGGCGCGCCAACTCCGGATATATAACCCCCATATGCTCCATCACCGCCTGGGCAACCTTTCCTAAAAAAGGGTCTTCTAGCCCCAGCCTGCGCCCGAAGAGGGCCGCCCGGCGCAGCAGACGGCGCAGCACATAGCCGCGGCCGTCGTTACCGGGCACCACGCCATCGGCGATGAGGAAGGCCAGGGAGCGGCCGTGCTCGGCCACCACTCGGATAGCACGGTCGATATCCGGCGACTCTCCGTATCCCTTGCCGCACAGCCTGCCCACCCTATCTATCAGGGAGACGAAGAGGTCTGTCTCGTACACCCCATTTTTGCCTTGCATTACAGCGGCGACGCGCTCAAGGCCCATTCCGGTATCTATATTGGGGCGGGGCAAGGAGGTCAGGTCTCCCTGGAGGCCCTGGTTGAACTGCATGAAGACCAGATTCCATATCTCCAGGAAACGACCGCATTCGCAGTTGGGGGCACATTCCTCTCGACCGCAGCCGTGCTCCGGGCCAAAATCGTAGTGTAGCTCGCTACACGGGCCGCACGGGCCTTCGTTACCGGCGGGGCCCCACCAGTTGTCGCCCTTGCCGAAGCGCCGGATGCGACCCTCTGGAACCCCCACCCTCTTCCACAGCTCCATGGCCTCGTCGTCGTCCAGGTAGACGGTAGCCCACAGCCTCTCCGGAAGCAGTCCCAGGTAAGAGGGGGAGGTGACGAACTCCCAGGCCCACTGGACGGCCTCCCTCTTGAAATAGTCGCCAACGCTAAAGTTGCCCAGCATCTCAAAGAAGGTGAGGTGACTGGTGTCCCCCACGGACTCAATGTCCGAGGTGCGAAAGCACTTCTGGCAGGAGGTTAGCCTGGAGTGAGGGGCCTTACTCAACTCCAGGAAGTAGGGCTTGAACTGCACCATGCCCGCCGAGGTGAAAAGCAGGGTGGGGTCCCCGTGAGGGACCAGAGGGGCACTGGGCACACGTCTGTGCCCCTTACCTTCAAAAAAGAACTGGAACAAATCCCGTAGCTTATGGCTCTCCAACTATGTCTCCTCCGGATACCCATGGCCGATTGTAGCCAGCGGAGGGGGGTGGTGTCAACGAACCGCACATCTCGCCTAAGCTGAGGTGAATGGCCCAGCCTACTATTGTAACCCAACTTACTTTCTTTCCCACTGCTCTGTCTTAAAATTGTATGAGAGAGCAAACAACCATATTTGCCATACGGCACTCAACAAGGTGGTGTGTCATGCGGCTTCTGCTGTTGACTTTGGCAGTGGTTATCCTTGAAACCCTGGTGCTGGCAAGCTGCGGCGGGAGCCGCAATGATTCCGAGCCTGCCAGTTCTGCCCGCCCCAAAGGCCGACACCCAGTATCCCCCCCTGGTTTCAGCCACACCCCCCCGTTCTACACCTGCAGCCGAGTCTGAATCGTAAGCTCCCATTTGAGAGGAGATAAACCCACCCGGTGGTGGGCCCTTTTCCGGCATCATGGACACCAACTACGGCAAGCGAAACGTTATCCTGAGTGAGCTTATCTACGGTGGGCCACTCCCGAACAGCCTCCCTCCAGCCGACACCCCCAGATTTGAGACCGCGGACGAGTGCTTAAGCTTCGAA
>JASLXN010000148.1 GCA_030740315.1 Dehalococcoidia bacterium
CCATTGCGGGCCGCCAGCGCTACTTCTTCCGGTGTAAGCAGGCCGGGATGGGCCAGAATATCTACCCAGGGGCAACCGAGGGCGGCTTCATTTGTGCCTGCCAACACCGGTTCTACCGGTGTCTCGCCGTGCACTATAACGACGCCAGCCCCAAGTTCTTTGGCCTTTTTAGCTAAGCCGGGAATAGCAGTTGGGGGAACATGGGTCAGTTCCACCCCGGGAACCGCTTTAATTCCCCAGTGCTCCTGCGCCAAGGCGCAGTCCGTCTTTAACTCGGTTATCAACCTCTCCAGGGACCCATGGCCGCAATGATCCGTTATCCCTATCGCCGCATAGCCCGCCACAGCCGCCCGCCGGATTAGCTCCACGGCTATTAGCTCGCCATCGCTCAGCACCGAGTGTGTGTGAAAGTCATACACCCCATCAACTTGATCCACTCCTATCCCCCTTGAATAGCAGCACAGTATTACCCAATTGCGGCTCTCTTAACCAAGCGTAATATAACATGGCCGGAATTGCCAGCCTTTAGGTTATGCGCAACCCCCAATACGCCTGGGCCTGTGGGGCCTTCTTGCTTGCGGCTGTCCGGCGGCGTTGTATAATCCAAATGTATCAGGAGACACCAGGAGGTCAGTCAGTTGACGTCCGGTTGGGAAGCATATCTGGATATCGAGACGACGGGCCTTTCGCCTTGGAGTTGCCAAATCACCGTCATAGGCATATATCTTTGCCATGGGGATGCCAGCAAGTTTGCTCACCTAGTGGGAGAAGACATAACCACAGATAGCCTGCTGCAAGCTCTGGATGAGGTAAGCGTCATCTATACCTACAACGGCACGCGGTTTGACCTCCCGTTCATTCATCGCACACTGGGTGTCGACCTTGCCCACCTATTTGAACATTGCGACCTTATGTACCGCTGCTGGCAGAGCAACCTCTACGGTGGCCTCAAGGCCGTGGAACGGCAACTGGGCATCAAGAGAAAGCTGCCGGAGGTAAACGGCTACGATGCTGTCAGACTGTGGTGGAGCTATGTAAACGACTACAACCAGAAAGCCCTGTCAACCTTGCTGGAATACAACAAGGAAGATGTGATGAGCCTGAAGACCTTACGGGAGAGGCTATTATGATCCGTATCAAGTCCAACCTGATGCAGCGGGCAAGACCCTGATAGCCTCTTTGTGAGGGTTTATCCTGCCCAGGCCCCCCCATATATTATTACGGGGCCTACATTATCAACTCCATATCCTACCCACAGCAGGCGAAGGTCACCCCACCAGCCTCGGTCACCGTCATCATGTCGCCACAGAGGTTGTGCCGGTACTCCTTTCCCCCCGCCGTAACGCCCATCTTATTATCCCTTTTCTATAATAAATCCTGTATAGTAACTTATATCAACATCGCATGCCCCATACAAAAGCACAGGTGGCCGTTGACCGGTATGGCAGGCGGGCGTAGAATTTCCCCATGGCACTGCTGTTCGGCACCGCGGGCGTCCCCCGGTCCAGCAAGACAAGGTCCACGGTTGGGGGCCTTAGAAGGCTGCAGGAACTGGGGCTGGAATGCATGGAACTGGAGTTTGTGCAGGGGGTGCGGATGGGAGAGGCCGCCGCCCATATGGTGCACGAGGCCACCTTACAGCACGGTATCCACCTCTCCGCCCACGCCCCTTACTACATCAACCTGAACGCCCACGAGGAGGACAAACTAAACGCCAGCCAGGCCAGGTTGCTC
This sequence comes from Dehalococcoidia bacterium, assembly GCA_030740315.1. GTDB lineage: Bacteria > Chloroflexota > Dehalococcoidia > JACVQG01 > JAHKAY01 > JASLQE01. Next base: position 1,735 of record JASLXN010000148.1, read on the forward strand.
CAGACGGCCCGTATTGGCGCCCTGTGCGGGATTGAGAGTGCGGTGTTCCACGCCGGTTTCTATCTGAAAGACCATCCGAATACAGTATACCCGCGCATCAAGGCGGTGCTGGAGGAGATGGCTGGGCTGCTGCACAGTGAAGGCAACCAGGTGGTGTTGCGCCCGGAGTTAACCGGAAAGTTCAGCCAGTTCGGCAACATAGACGAGCTGCTGTCTCTCAGCACCGAAGTAGAGGGGGTCCTCCCCGCCCTAGACTTTTCCCACTTTCACGCCCGCTGTGGTGAGTGCAACTCCTACCCCGAATTTATGGACCTGCTGCACCAGGTGGAGGCCAGGCTGGGACCACAGGCCCTGAAACAGCTACATATCCATCTTTCAGGCATTGAGTACACCAAGGCGGGGGAGAGGAGACACCTGAACCTGAAAGTATCCGATATGCGCTACGAGGAGTTGCTGCGGGCGCTGAAGGACCAGGGGGCAGAAGGGATGCTCATCTGTGAAAGCCCCAACCTGGAGGAGGATGCCCTCTTGCTGAAGGAGACCTATTACGCCCTGTAGCCTGCATTGTGCTTGCTGGGGCCTTTTCGTTCCCACCGCCTCCGGCGGGAGTCAACCCTCCACGCCTGAACGCCTACGGGCTGCCACCAGTATTACCACCACCTGGCTCTCCGGTGCGGGCGCTATCCTTGAAAAAAAAAGACGGTTGTGGTAGAATTAGAGACAGGTTGGGTCCTTTAAGTCAGTCCGGAGAGGCTGATAAGGGAGGCTAAAATGAGTCAATCTTATACCCCATACGGTTATCATGTGCCCCTTGTCGGATGCCGGCGAGGGGTTTTTTAATGCCCGAGAAAGTCGTCCTAACCGCTCAAGACATCCGGCGCGCCCTGGTGCGCATCGCCCACGAGGTGGTAGAGCGCAACCACGGCTGCCACGAGTTGGCGTTGATAGGCATGCGTACCCGAGGGGCACCACTGGCACAACGCATCGCCGGCACCATCGCTGGATTCGAGGGGCAGGAGGTGCCGGTGGGCATACTGGACATCGGCCTTTACCGGGATGATGTCCCCCTCCACCGCCTACCCTCCATCCACCACACATCCATCCCACAGGATATCTCCGGACAGCGGGTGGTGCTGGTGGATGATGTCCTTTACACCGGCCGCAGCATCCGGGCCGCCTTGGACGCCCTCATGGACTTCGGCCGCCCCCAGGTAGTGCAACTGGCGGTATTGGTGGACCGGGGCCACCGTGAGCTGCCCATCCGGGCCGATTATGTGGGCAAGAATGTGCCCTCCTCCCAGGGTGAGGAGGTGGCGGTGAGGCTGGTGGAGGTGGACGGCCGCGACGAAGTGGCAATCGTTCAGGGCAAGGAGACCGGGCCGTGAGCGCCGGCGCTACCCCCGCTAGGGCCGCGCGCTGGGGGCACCCCCATGTCCTGGATATGGACTCCTTCTCCCTTCCGGACATAGAGCAGGTGATGGAGACCGCCGACGCCATGAAAGAAGTGCTGGGCCGCCCCATAAAGCGGGTCCCCACCTTCCGGGGGAAAACGGTGGCCACCCTGTTTTATGAGCCCAGCACCCGCACCCGGGCTTCCTTTGAGATGGCTGCCAAGAACCTCAGCGCCGATGTGGTCAGCATGGCCGCCGCTACCTCAAGCGCCGCCAAGGGTGAGTCCCTGGTGGACACGATGCGCACACTGGAAGCCATGGGCGTGGATGTCATCGTGATGCGCCACCCCCAGTCCGGCGCCCCATACCTCGCCGCGCGCCACACTAGATGCGGCATCATAAACGGCGGCGATGGCTGGCATGCCCACCCCACCCAGGCCCTGCTGGATCTCTACAGCATCCGGGAGCGGCTAGGTAGGCTCGCGGGCCTCCGGGCCGTCATTGTGGGCGATATACTTCACAGCCGGGTGGCGCGCTCCAACCTCTACGGCATGGCCGCCTCAGGGGTGGAGGTAACCGTTTGCGGCCCGCCCACACTGCTCCCTCCGGCCTTCGCCACCGCCTTTCCTGGTGTCCGCCTGGAGACGGATCTTGACATAGCCCTGGACGGAGCGGATGTGGTGATGGCCTTGCGTCTGCAGCGGGAGCGCCAGGAGGCCGGGCTTCTACCCAGTATGGAAGAGTACATCGCCCGCTACCAGATAAATCTCCGCCGCCTGTCCCTGGCCCACCCCGGCGCCCTGGTGATGCACCCCGGCCCGGTGAACCAGGGGGTGGAACTATCCCCGGAGGTAAGCTACGGTGCCGCCTCTCTCATAAAAAGCCAGGTGGCCAACGGCGTAGCCGTGCGCATGGCGCTGCTGTATCTAATACTGGGAGGTGAGGGATGAAGCACAGGCTGCTTATCAACGGCGGGCGCCTCATAGACCCTTCCTCAGGCCACGATGCCCCCACAGACCTACTGATAGAGGAAGGTTG
>JASLXN010000149.1 GCA_030740315.1 Dehalococcoidia bacterium
GCTGCCAGCATGGGTACGGTGTTGCTGTCAGGGGGGGCCAAAGGCAAGCGCTATGCCCTGCCCAACTCTACTATTCATCTGCATCAGCCTATGGGGGGTGCCCAAGGCCAGGCGTCGGATATCGCCATCGCCGCCAAGGAAATACTGCGCATGCAGGATATCCTGCGCGACATACTAGTGACCCACACCGGCCAGCCATTGGACCAGATTTCCAGGGACACCGACCGCGATTTTTATCTTACAGCCGAGGGGGCAGTTGAGTACGGTCTGGTGGATGAAATACTGAAGAAGCCGGAATCAAAGTAGTAGCGAGGCCCGCTGCAGCAGCAGTTCCGTCTCTGAAGGCAAGCCGGAGCGGGCGCCCAGCCCTCTCAGGCTGATGACGGCCATAATCTCACCCAGCCGGGCACATTCCTCCGTGTCTCCTTCCCTTAGCAAGCCGTAAAGGAACCCGGCGGCGAAGGCGTCACCGGCCCCGGTAGAATCTTTGACCTGAGCGGCTTTGAAGGCCGGGGCCACTACATGTTCTTTGTCTTTCTGGTAGATAGCGCACACTTCGTCAGCGCCCCCGGAGGTGACCACTACCATATGGCATCCGGCATCTAAGCAACGCTGGGCTGCTTCCGGCAGCCCGGTGCCGGTAAGCTGTAGGATTTCATCCCGGTTGGCAAAAAGGATGTTGCTGCGTGATACTATAGGGGCCACTTGGCCCCACCCGCGGTCGGCATATAGGGCACCTGGGGAGAAGGCCAATTGCACGCCGTGGGGCAGGGAGGCCGTCAGCTCACGCTGTAGGCCCAACTGCTCGTCTCCCACGAAGGCCGAGAGATGCAGGCAGCCGGTATTGCTGAGATAGTTCCTGGGGATGTCATCCATGGAGAGGTGGCTGTTGGCGCCGGGCAGGGCATACAATGAACGGTGTCCGCTGCGGTCCACCAGGGCCAGCACCTGTCCGGAGGGCCGTCCTTTTTTTACGGCTATGTAGCTGGTGTCCACCCCGGCGCCAGACAGGTCAGCCACCAGTGTTCGGCCGTAGTCATCTTCCCCCACCGCCCCGAGGAACCGGGTGCTTATCCCCAGGCGGCCTAGGGCGTAGATGGTGTTGGCGGCTGAGCCCCCAGGCGACTGTAGGTACTCCTCCACCGGGGCCTCCCCGTCGCGGAGAATGGCCTCCACCCGGTAGTGGTGGTCCATGTTCATAGCCCCAATGCCCACTACCCTAGGGGTCACAACTGTCATCCCAACTTGGCGGCCCCGGCACGTATCAGGCTGCGGACCTTCCGGTGGATGGGTAGGGCCTCTTCCCAGCCATCGTCAACCAGCCAGTGCAGATGGTTTCTGTGGTGGGTGCCTTCGTGCGCCGATACCCACTGCCGGGCGGCTGCCCGTCCTCCCTGCCGCCAGGCCTCCAACAGCGGCAGAATGTCCGATATATGGGTTGAGGCCAGCCCGCAGGTGGAGTAGGGTAGGGCGTACCGGTTGGCGTTGAACGCCACCGCTAGGCCGCCCTCTCTATTCACGGTATCCAGCATGCGGCAGTCTGTGATGCTGTCTCCCACGACAACCGTCTCTGAAAGCTGTAGCGAGGTGAGAGACCTCAAGGCTTCCAACTTGCGTCGCCCGCCCACAGCCTTCATCCGTTGCATCAGTGTGGCAAGGGGCGTGGTGGGCAGGAGTCTCCAGAAAAAGGCGTCCAGCTTTTTTTTGATAACCTGGTCATCGGCCTCGGGCCGGAGGAGGGCTAAATCAGCCTCCACCCGCGCTACATCCGCCTCTAGGCCCGGGGGAAGCCCGGCCTCCGCTTCGGTGGGGAAGGGCGTTCCAGCAACCCTCTCTGGGGGGATGCCGGTGCGTCTGGCAAGGGCAAGGGCATAGGGCCGATAGGTGGTGGTGATAAGGCCGATTACCCACCCGGCGGCATGCAGCATAGATACCGTCTCAGCCGCTCCGGCAAGCAGTCCCGCTTGCATTGCCAGATCCTCTATCTGACGGCGACCTATGCCGTGGTGTAGCAGAAAGGGTAGGATAAGGCTAAGGGTATCGCCCGGCTCGTAGCCCTCCCGGCTCTCAAGGGCCAGCAGGTCGTCGTAGCGGCTTATGGCCTCGAATATGCGGTCGCCATCGGGGAAAAGCCCCATAAGCTCGTAGGCGTTATCGTTGGGGGACAGCGGGCCTTCCAGGTCAAAGCCGATGAAGGGCATCAGCAGGCTATCTGGGGGTCAATGAAGCTTCTCAGCCCTGGACTGGCGTCACGACGCAACTCGGTAAGTTTCCGCTCGGCTTCTTGGTGCTGGAGGTATTTCTCCCTGATTTCAGGTGGGAGGGAGTCCGGATTGACGGGGCGGCCATCCATGCGGGACTTAGGCCCCATCTTGGCTTTCATCTCCCGGTCTATCTGGATTCTTAGCCGTACAAGTTCTCGCTTGAGCTGGATTGCCTGTGCAATTGCCTGCTTCTCGTCGTCGCTAACTGCCATTACCACTCCTTGTCAGGGCCTCTTCCACTTCCCCCGTCAGGTCGTAGCCGGGGATAGCAGCACCGGACCTGTCCACCACACGTCCGCCCTCTATTTTAACTCCTCCCTGGGCTAAAAGCCTAATGGTGGCCAGAATAAGGGGAAACTCCCGCCGCAGTCCCTCCTGCCGGATCAGGCAGAATAGAGGGTGGTTGTCCCCATCACTGCCTCTGATTTGTGCTGCGGGCATGTCCGCCATTTCCCGCCAGAGGGGGTCAAACTCCTTGCCCCGCAGGGGGAACCGGCAATAGGCCACGGGGGGGCCCTGGTCCAACTCCGGGGTCACCAGGTGCATCATGGCCCCAGTGGCCTGGGCACCCTGCTCAATGAGTTGTCGGGTGACCTCCTGCCAGGTCCCACTGGGGCCGTCGGGGGCGGCAGGGTGGAGGTTTATCATGTTGAAGTTGCGGCATAGGAGGGGGCTGGCGATTAGCATATAGCCCGCCAACAGGCAAAAGTCGGGGCTGAAGTCTGCCAGCCCCTGTATCACCCGGCTGCTGTATGCCTCCCTGTCCTGGGGGGTGGTCGGCACCGGCATCCCCCAGAAGTGGCGGGAGGAGATGGTGATCAGGGGCAGGCCGTATCCGTTTACTAACTCAAAGAAGCGGTTGCTCTCCTCCGCCTCACCGGGCTCCCGGTTGGAGAAGACAAAGCCAATCCGAACTGGCAGTGTGCCATCCTGAATAGCATCCTGGACGGTGGTCAGGAGCTTCCTGGCTGCGGGGTCCCGGCCCGTGGAGAACCAGCCTATGTTGATGGTTCGCCCGATTTTTTGCCCTTCAGTCTTAGGAACAGGTGCTCCCATGCGCTTACTCCATGCACCCACAGCGGGGTGTGGTGGCCCCCGATAGTCCCCTTGGTGAGAGATGCCACGAACTCTTGGGGGCTAGAGAAGGGTGGCATATCTATGTAGGCGTTGCCCACCTCCCATAGGCTGTGGGCATCACTGCCGGCGCTGAGAGCCAGGCCGTGGCGGCTGCCGAACTCCTTGACCTGCTCCTGGGGACGTAGGGAGCGGGCGTTGAACCCCTCCACCACCTGAATATCTGGTAGCAGTGCCTCTATCTGCTCCGGTCCTAGGCTGGAACGGGCTATCTGGTCAAAGGGGTGGGGAACGCCCACCACCCCCCCCTGCTCCAGGATGCAGGCTATCGCATCTCTTGTGGTGAGCCCGGTGGGGATATCCCTTTCCAGGAAGAAGCCCAGAATCTCTCCTTGCTGTGTCAGCACTTCTTGGCCCACTATTATCTGAAAGGGGGCTATTTCTCTGGCCCTCAGCCCTCCGGCGCAAGTGCCGTGGTCAGTGATGGCGATGCAGTTGATGCCCCGCTGCTGGCAACGGTGGAAGAGGGCTTTCAGCGAGGTGGAGCAGTCCATGGAGTAGCAGGTGTGGATATGGAGGTCGGCTCGCAGCAAACCTCATACCCTTTCTAAGTAATGGCCGTTGCGTGTATCCACCTTTATGGTGTCACCAGGGTTGATAAAAAAGGGCACCTGGACGGTCAGCCCGGTATCCATGGTGGCAGGCTTACCCCCGGCGGAAGCGGTATCCCCTTTGAAACCAGGTGCGGCCTCGGCAACCTTGAGTTCCACAGCGGTAGGCAACTCAATAGACACCGATTTCTCTTGGTAG
>JASLXN010000014.1 GCA_030740315.1 Dehalococcoidia bacterium
GCCCCCCACATCTGGAAGTTGCCCTGGAAGGGCAGGAAATCGGCCCCGTGGCCGCAGCCTATGTTAAGCAGCCGCCCACCTCCCCAGCGCCCCACCACCTCCGACACCTCTCGCCGGAAGCGGGTGTGGCGGCGGAGCCGGTACCAGCCCTCTGCGATTTCATCCCATACATGGGGTGTAGCCATATCCGCCTTTATGATACACTGACCTGCGGTGGCACGGTAACGGAATGCGTAAGAGCACCAGGACCCTCTCTGGAGTAACTCCAGTGGCAGTGATGGCCCAGCCCATGGGCTGTCCCGGGCATTGTGTCTACTGCCCCTCCTTCCATGATTCCCCCCGTAGCTATACCCCGGAGTCCCCCGCGGTGCTGAGGGGCCATCGGTATGAATACGACCCCCGCCGCCAGGTCCGGGAGAGGCTGAACATGTTTGAGGCCATGGGCCACCCCACCGATAAGGTAGAGCTTATAGTGATGGGTGGCACATTTCTTGCCACACCCCCGGAATACCAGTACCAGTTTATCCAGGGCTGCTATGAGGGCCTAAACGGCTCCAGAGCCGGAGGGCTGTCGGAGGCCCGGGACGGGAACCGGTGGGCTGCCCACCGCTGCGTGGGGCTGTGCGTGGAGACCAGGCCGGATTTCTGTGGCGACGCAGAAGTGGCCCGGCTGCTGGAGTTCGGTTGTACCCGTGTGGAGCTTGGCGTACAGACACTGGCTGATGACACATACAATCTGGTGGGGCGGGGTCACACGGTAGAGGATGTGGCCACTGCCACCCGGTTGCTGAAAGACAGGGGCTTCAAGGTGTACTATCACTGGATGCCCGGTCTCCCTGGAACCACCCCAGAGAGGGACATGGAGCTCTTTGGGCATCTCTTCAGCGACTCCCGCTTTCGCCCCGACGGACTCAAGCTGTACCCAACCCTAGTGGTACAGGGCTCGGAGTTGGCGTTGTGGTGGCGCCAGGGACATTACACCCCCTACGAGACCGAGACTCTGATGGAGCTCCTGTGCTACATGAAGTCCTCGCTGCCGCCGTATGTGAGAGTGTCCCGCATCATGCGTGATATCCCCACCCAGTTCATCCTGGCGGGCTGCAAGCAGTCCAACCTGGGCGAGATGGTGACGCGACGGCTGGGGCCGGGGGGGTGCCGATGTATCCGCTGCCGGGAGTACGGCCACCGACTGAGGGATGGTTGGGGAATCAGCACCCCTCACCTGCACCGCATGGACTATGAAGCCTCAGATGGCCAGGAGGTGTTCCTGACCATGGAGGATGACAGTCAAACGCTGTGGGGCCTGCTCCGTCTCAGGTGGCCCTTTGAGGGGCCGGATGCCGCCGTAGTGAGAGAGTTGCATGTCTACGGGCCGGAGGTTGGATTGGGGCGGAGGGGAATGCGAGCCGCTCAGCACCAGGGTCTTGGGGAGACACTTATGCGGCAGGCTGAACGGGTGGCCCTGGAGGAGTTCAGGGTCTCCAGGCTTGCGGTGCTGAGCGGCGTGGGCGCACAGGAGTATTATGTCAACTTAGGCTACCGGCCCCAAGGCCCTTACATGTGCCGTAACCTGACACCTATTTTCACACCGCCAGCCCGTCTCAGGGCAGGGACAAATCCTCTTCCTCGGCGATAAACTGCACTAGGCCCTCTACCTGGCTGAAGAAGACGGTATCGCCTATCGCACCCTGGCTCTCCGGGGAAGCCAGCGCCCGACGCAGGGAGTCGTAGTCCTCAAAGTATAGCTGGGCCATGCGGTAGTATGGGGAGGGCCGGTTGGCGGAGGCATGCACTAGGCCCCGTGTGTATTTCTTCAGACCTGGCAGCTTGCCGGCCAGCGGTATGTGCACCTCCGTGTAGTGGCGTTCAAAAGCCTCAACATCGGTCTCCGGTTTAAGCCTGAACAGAGTTACCAGCTTGAACATACCTCTCCTTTACAAAATGTCTTGGGCAGTTTTATCTCCCTAGGCTTCCGAGCAGCTTCGGGAAAGCCCAGGCCTTTCTCTTTTAGATTGACGAATCCCTGCGGCGTCACAACGATATGGTCTAGCAACTCTATATCCAGAAGGCCCAGTTGGGCAGAACGCTCTTCCAATATATTTACTATATTTACAGCCCCCGTTGCTCACTTTCCTCAAGTATATCAAGGCCCGCCGCCGATGTGTACCCCATGGAGACAACACTCTTTGTCTTTGTCTTTGTCTTTGTCTCTCCAACCCTATCCATGCCCACCAGAAGGGTTTTCTGCCAAATTTATACACTTTGTGGATGGAGATGGCTGTGGCCAGCACCGGCCCGCCCATGTCGCCCCAGTCGCAGATGACACTTGGGTCCTCAAACCGCACAGCCAACTTGCGCTCCGTGCAGTCTATGCTCCCTACCCTGCCGATGCCCCAGTTGACGACGTCTTCTCATAGTTGTTCTTCACTTGTATCGCCTTATCACCTATTCTAAAGACCCAATTGCCGCGAACCATTTTCTATTCCACAAAATAGTGGAGCCGTTGCAGTTCGGAATTCAGGTTGGCCATCCCGGCTATCCCCCAATGGATAGGCGTAATAACCTGGATACCGTCCACAGAGTTCATGTGGAAGGCCTGTGGCTGTTAGGGCGTTAGCAACGCCTAAAAGCGCTATTTGACAGTGACCGATTTGGCCAGGTTGCGGGGCCTGTCAGGATTGTTGCCACTGAGCACCGACAGGTAATAAGCAAGAAGCTGTAGGGGTGCCACGCTCACCAAGGGATAGTATATCTCGTCCACATTGGGGATGGGCAGCCAGTGGTGAAACACAGGGTTGGGCTGGTCCGAGACACCGATAATAAGTCCACCACGACTACGGGCCTCTATAGCGTTGCTCAGGGTTTCTCTGAAAGTATAGTCCCGGGGGCATATCACCACCACGGGGGTGCCTTCTTCTATAAGGGCCAGGGTGCCGTGCTTCAACTCCCCAGCTGGCATGCCCTCTGCATGTATGTAGGCCAACTCTTTGACCTTCAGGGCACCCTCTACCGCGATAGCGAAATTGATACCCCGGGCGATATAATAAAAGTGCTCTCGGGTAAATGTGGCCCCCGCCACCGCCAGAATGGCATCGCTAGTGTCCTTGATGTTCTTCTCTATGAGCTGTGAGATTTCTTCCATCTTACGTATGAGGCCGTTACGGGGACTCATCATAGCCGAAGCCAGCAGGTAGAAAACGACTATCTGGTTAACGAAAGATTTAGTAGCCGCCACGGAGATCTCCGGGCCACAATTGAGGGTGATGACCCAGTTACTTATGCGGCACAGTTGGGAACCAGGTGTGTTGACCAGGGATAGTATCCGGGCACCATCGGCCCGGGCTTGCTTCACACCCTGCACCACATCGGCCGTTTCCCCGCTCTGAGAAACCGCGATTACGAGGGTATTCTTGTCTATGGAATCGGAAAAATAGTGCAGTTCAGAGGCCATAATCACGTCGCAGAACTTCCCCGCCAGCTTGGAGAACAGGTAACGGCCCACCAGGGCGGCATAGCGAGATGTACCGCAGGCGGTTATGATTACCCGCCTAGCACGCAGTATATCCAGGGCCAAGGAGTCTATATGCTCCGGGTCCTGTTTTAGGGCTGAGCGGATGGCCTGGGGCTGCTCCATGATTTCCTTGAGCATAAAGAAGTCGTAGCCGTCTTTAGAAGCCGCCTGGACAGACCATCCCAGAGGGCCTGGATGGCGTACCGCCGGATTACCCTGGCTATCCAGGCATCTTACTTCACCGCTGCCGTTGAGCACCACTACCTCGCAGTCTTCGGGATACAGAACCTGGTCTGTATGCATCAGGAATGCCTGGGCATCACTGGCCAAGAACAGTCCCTTGCTGGCTACCCCGGCTATCAAGGGGCTATCGCGGCGTGTGCCTACCAGCTTGCCCGGTTCCTCAGAATACATCACTACGAAGGCGTAAGACCCGGCAAGCTGTTGGGAGGCCAGGCGCACCGCTTCCTCCAATGGGTGGCCATCCTCCAAGTACTCTTCAATCAGGTGTGGAATGACCTCTGTGTCCGTTTCCGATATGAAGCGGTGGTGGGCACCAAGCCTGTAGCGTAGCTCCTGGTAGTTCTCCACTATCCCGTTGTGTACAACAGCGACTCGCCCAGTGCAGTCCAGGTGCGGGTGGGCATTTTCCAGGGTTGCGCCGCCGTGTGTGGCCCAGCGGACATGGCCGATGCCAGTATTTCCCGGGAGGTTATGCAGATGGTGTTTCCGGTCAACATCGGCTACCCAACCCACATCTTTCGCAAGCCACAACTTCCCCTCAGAGAAGGTGGCCATCCCTGCCGAATCGTAACCCCTATATTCCAGGCTCTGGAGTCCTTGGAGAACTATGGGCGCTGCCGGGCTATAGCCAGTGCAGCCCACTATGCCGCACACTTGAAAGACCCCTCCTTGAGTACGCTGAGTACGCTATCTCGTTCGTGCTGCCCACAAGTATAGCCTACAAGACAACAAGGATAGAACACATATATCCATATGTCAAATGTCAGTAACCCGATTGGGTGGTCTTGAAGCAGCCGTCACTGGCCGTTTATGGCTAGCTCCGTGTGGTCGCCCATAAACAGACTCTCCCCCTCCTTGGGCCTATCCTGGATGAACTGTTGACAATCAGCACTTTCTTCAGTTGACACCACTATCACCCAGCCATAGTAGAAGTGGTGCAACACTTCAGCGCACCTTTGCCGGCAGTCCGGCCTGTACAGAGGACGCCGGAGTATCTACAACTGCTCCCTGTCGGTGAGCATTCTGGCCCCAGTGGCCAGGTCATGGGTTAGGCAGAGGTGAGGGCTGAGTACAGACCCCTCCCCCATGCGTACTCCAGGCATCAGGCTGGCGTGTATGCCCGTCTGGCAGCCATCACCTATCATGGCTCCCAAATAGCAGGTTCCGGTATCCACCATCTCATTACCCACCTTCACCCGGACATGGCGGCGGTGGAAAGGCAAGTTCGCCGTGATGGTACCGGCCCCCAAGTTGCACGCGCTGCCTACGATAGAGTCCCCCACATAGCCGAGGTGGAAATTGGAGTCTTGGCCTATATAGGAGTGCTTGATTTCAGTGCCGAAACCCACCACACTTCCGGCGCCGATGTGGACACCGCCCCGAATGAGCACATTGTTGCCGATTACCACCCCCGGCCCGATGTAGGCCGGGCCTCGTACCACGGCGTTCTCAGAAATACGTGCCCCTTCTCCTACCACCACCCGATCCTCCACTAAAGCACTGGAAGCTATCTGTGCAGAGTGAGCGATGTCCTTTCGAATATCCTGTAGCAGGTGATCCATCACCGCCAGTATGTGCCAGGGGTATTTTATAGGACCCCAGAACCCCTTATAAGGCACCACCTTCATCCGGTCCCCGGCCGCCATGAACCGTCCCAGGGCACGCTCGTAGGTATCGTCCCCATCTCCACCCTCATCGACTATGGCCTCCAGTAGCTCCCCGGGCCTAGTGTGCAGGTGCACCACGATGTTGACCAGCAGGCTGGGTTCCCGGCCCTGTCCGGGCTTCTCTGCAATCTCCTTGACCCAACCACCCGGGCTTACCACCAGGTAGCCGCCGGGGAAATATTCCTTGACACTGTAGCCCAGGATATAGCTGATAGCATCACCCTTCGGCGCAGCTGCCAGTATCCGGGCATATGCGGAAGGCTCAACCACATCACTGGGACTGACTATCAGAATGGGCCCGTCACCCAGGTGCTCCCGGGCGCTGAGGAGGGCATGTCCCATGCCTCTAGGCTGCTCCTGCAGGGCCACCTGCACCGAAACCCCATCTAACCTGCTTACGGCCTGTTCCACTCGCTGCCTGGCGGACGGACCTGCAATGACCAGGAAATCACGCACACCCAGCTTGGCCACCTTCTCCATCTGGTGCTCCAAGAGGCTTTTACCCATGAAGGACAGGAGATACTTTTCTTCAGTGAAAGGGAACATCCTGCGGCCTATACCGCCACACAAAAAAACCGCTTTCAATGCCTTCCTCTTCTGCCAAAGGGAGCATATCTCCTGCTCATCTCTACGTCAAGGGGATGTACACCTCCGCCGGCATGTCACGTCGCAACCGGGGCATTTAGAGACCATTATCTTTCCCAGCCCCCTGCCCAGGGCTGAAAAGAACCCGTGCAATTGGGTATAATTTGAGCAGTCGGCTGAAGGAAAACGGAGCGCTGTTTAGCCACAGAGATCCCCTCCCAAAGGAGAATCATCCAAATAAACATTAACTGCGGGAGGCAAACTATCCTACAGAAGAAGCTCGACATACCCCCTGGGAGTACCACGACAGGAGGTGCACAACCAAGATGCCGTAGCCATGGTCAGGCAGACTGCCGATTCAACTATCCCTTGGGACACTCTCTTTAAAAACAGTCCCTTTAAGTATGCCGTTGCCCGGCTCATCCCCTCCTTTAGGATGTTGACACCGGGTAGCTTTGGGTGAACAATAGTACCTATCCGGATGGAGTAAGAATGCATTGAAGACCATTGCCACCATCCCCTGCCACAACGAAGAGAGCCACATCGGAGATGTGGTGTCCCGGTCCCTCCGCCAAGTGGACACCGTTTTCGTGGTGGACGACGGCTCCACTGACGATACTGCCCATATCGCTGAAGCCCTGGGGGCCTCGGTGGTACGCCACCCCACCAACCAGGGGCCTGGGGCAGCCGTTGCTACCGGGTTTTCGGCAGCCCTCAAGGCCGATGCCGATGTTGTGGTCACCCTTGACGGTGACGGCCAGCATAACCCCGACGAGATACCCCTCCTATCCTCTCTCGTCGTGAAGGGCAAAGCAGACATCGTAGTCGGTTCCCGCTTCTTGGGCAACTGGTGCACCGTCCCTCTCTATCGGCGTTTCGGTATCTGGGTCATCACCGTGCTATACAATCTGGGGGCCAGTCAGCAGCTGCGGGACTCACAGAGCTGTTTCCGAGCCTACAGCCGCCGCATACTGGAGGAAATACCTCTCACCGAGAGGGGCTTTGGCTTCAGCGTGGAGATACTCATCAGGGCCCGCCGCCGGGGCTACCGCATCGTGGAAGCTCCCATCTCCTGTGTCTACCACAGCGACAGCCATAGCCTGAACCCGGTGCACCATGGCCTGGTGGTGGCCTTGAAGGTCCTCCAACTGCGGTTAAGGCGGGACTGGAAATGGCCCGGCTCAAATAAGCATTAGCACCGCTCCCCCACCATCTCTAAAGAAGACAGCACTATATAACTTGGGGCAGGTCATTCCCACATCCTCACCACAGGCGACTCGTCTTACCGCAGCCGGAACCAGTCCAGGAAAGCTGGCCTCCCTCCTACTGCCATCCCGCCACACCAAGAAGGAAAGAAGCCAAGGAGTACAACAAAAAGAGAGTTAGTTAAATGATGTGAAAAAGACCGCTATACTACAACCCAGGGTGGCTCAGAAACCGAGCGGTGTGTTGGCTCACTTTCAGGCCGGTGCCTCCAGATGACCAATGACTAACATCAGCATCATAATTCTGATGTATAGATAATCCCCCCTACTCTGTGTAATATGGCTGGCGTGTTGGCATTTCACGAGAAATCTCCCGCCGATCTGTGGTAATATGATTTCCTGAAGGGATCATGAAAAACATGAGTGATCCGGCCGTCCGGGCTATACCTGTTACTCCCTTTGCTGCAATATGTTCAATGACTACATCGACATACTCCACCAGTCCACGAGGAGGACCATGCACCTTACGGCTTCCCTGAAAGATAGGGCCATTTTTATTACCGGAGCTGATGGCTTCATGGGATCGCACTTGGTTGATAAGCTCATTGAAAGCGGTGCCCGGGTTCACGTGTTTATCAGAGCCACATCAAGTGGCGAACTGCACAACATCCGCCACAGGCAGACCGCAATAACCATACACCGGGGCGACCTCGCGGACAAGCATGCGCTGCACCAGGCTTTGAGCTGTCTTAAGTCGGAAGATGAGCCGCTGATATTTCATTTGGGAGCACAGGCCCACGTCGGCGAATCATGGCAGCGGCCCTACGAGACCATGAACTCGAATGTATTGGGGACGTTGAACCTGCTACAGTCGGTGGTGGACCTTGGACTAAAACTGGGCAAGCTCGTTTCGTCGGGCACCTCCGAAGAATACGGTAATGTGGACCCCGAGATAATGAACCGCTATCGATTTGAAGGAAATGCCCTCATTCTCGATGAAAGGTCACCGCTCAACCCCAGGAGCATTTATGCTGTTTCCAAGATAGTCACCGATTTCCTCACCAGGGACTACTATCACGCCTATGGAGTACCTGGAGTTGTGACCCGTATGTTCAATAACTACGGTCCCCGACAGAATCCGAGATATGTTACCGGCACCATAATAACTCAGGCCCTGGTCGGAGATACCATCCATCTGGGTTATGTTAAGTCCAAAAGGGATTTCTGCTACTGCGAGGACGGCGTGATGGGCTATCTTTCAGTGGGGCTGTACGGCAACCCAGGAGAAGTCTACGTCTACGGACAAGGGAAGAACTGCACCATTCGTGAGTGGTATGAACTAATCGTATCCCAGGGACAGAAGTTGGGCTACTGGAAGGGTAATAAAAAGCTCGTGACCTCTCCGAAGAGAGGCCGGCTGGGGAACACGGAAGTGGAAGAATTGCGGGTGGACTATGTCAAACTGAACCGGCTTAGTGGATGGCAGCCCATGTTCAGTTGGGAAGAGGGCCTGAGTAGGACTATCAAATGGTACGCGGAGAACAAAGATCGCTGGATTGGGAGAGTTGACTGGTTACAACAGTAGTCAGGACCGTGAGTTCGGTGCAGATGCAGTTTCGTAAAATCTTCGTCGCAGGCGGCAACGGGTTTCTTGGCCAAAGGGTAGTGGCACTGTTGAAGGACCGTGGGTTACCATTCGTCTCTCTCTCTCTCCGAGATGGGGTAGACTTCCGCGACATCAGGCAGACTTTGGATGTGTTTCGCAAAGAGAGCTTTGACGCCGTCATCAACTGCGCCGCCTTTGTCGGAGGTATAGCCTTCGGCTACGCCCACCCTGGAGAAATATTCTATAACAACGTATTGATGGCGTCCAACTTGATGGAGGTATCAAGGTTGACTGGAGTGAGTCGTTTCGCCAATCCGATTTCCAATTGCTCCTACCCTGGCGAGCTGACAGTGGACTTCCGAGAAAGCGAGTGGTGGAACGGGCCGCTGCATGAGTCCGTTCTCACTTACGGGCTGGTGCGAAAGGCGAGCTGGGTTCAGGCCCGAGCCTATTACAAACAGTACGGGCTGGAGCCTGTGTCCGTGATACTGCCGAACATGTACGGACCGGGTGACCACTTCGATGAAACACGCTCTCACGCCCTGGGGGCGTTGATAATGAAGTTCGTGGAAGCCAAGCGCAATGATTTGCCGCAAGTGACTGTCTGGGGCAGCGGCAAGCCGATCAGGGAATGGCTCTACGTGGACGACGGCGCTGAAGCCCTGACAAGGGCTTTGACCATACCATACGAGGTTGAGCCCGTCAACGTTGGCACCGGCAAGGGCATATCGGTCATAGACCTAGCCAGTCTGATACGAGAAACCGTGAGCTACAAAGGGGACATAGCGCTTGACACCTCCATGCCAGACGGTGCACCCCATAAGACTATGGACGTCACCCGTATGCGCCAGGTATTCAAGTGGAGTCCCGCCACCGGACTCCGCGAAGGCATTGAAAAGACCGTACAGTGGTACGAGCGGAATGTGAAGCAGTAGCCGATGAAGACACACAAGATACGGGACGGAGCAGCCGAACTAGCCATAGTTCTCCGGCATAGCGACTGGGAGACTGGGCTCCAGTTTGTTTCAGCGCCAGCGGACTTCCAGCAGGTTGGCACTTGGTGGTACGACAAAGGGAAGGTACTGCAGCCCCACATACATCTGGAGGCACACAGGCAGGCGTCGCACACCCAGGAAATGCTTTTCGTGCTTCAGGGGAAGGTACGGGCCACGGTGTTTTCTGAGGACAGGGAGCCAGTTGAGGTGGTGGAACTGGGCCAAGGCGATGCCATGGTGTTGCTACGAGGGGGCCATGGATACGAAATACTAATGGACGGTACAAAGGTGATCGAGGTAAAAAACGGGCCATACCCCGGACCTGAAAAGGACAGGGAACGAATTGGTTAGGGGAGCAAGTGTCCCGGTGTTGTCTTCCACGGCTAGTACAGTAGCTTCAAAAAGGAACTGGCTGGAGGAACTTAATGGGCGAAAAAACCAGGAGGCACTGAAGCCCTAATACCATAGGCGAGGCGACTCAGGCTGGAGTTCCACCTTAGGATCAGAATTACCCAAAAGGACGCCTAGGGCGGCTTGGATGTCTGTAAGCGGAGTTGACTGCAATTGGCATGGAAATATCATCAGAGCCAAGAGCGATGACGGTTAAGAATTGCCTTATTGATTGAGAGTCGAAACGGGATATTACCAATATACTGTTTACTCCGTTCGGAAGGACAGAAAGACAAGGATTGGGAATGTTGGAAGCGGCGTCGCCACTTCGGCAGCGGGGGAGCGTACTAATGAAACGGATTAACCAAATCGAACCATGGTTGGGTGATGAAGAAAAACAAGAGTTGGCCAGCGTCATAGAATCAGGATGGTTCACCGAAGCCCAGAAGACCAGGGAATTCGAACGCTTCTTCGCGGAATATGTAGGCAGCGAGTATGCCATTGCCGTGAACCATGGGACGGTAAGCCTTACCATCGCCTGCATGGCGCTGGACATAGGGCCGGGTGACGAGGTCATCATACCTGACTTCACCATGATAGCCTCTCCAAATGCGGTGAGGCTGGCAGGGGCTACCCCGGTGATGGTTGACATATCCAGAAAAACGCTGTGCATCGATATTGCTGCCGCCGAAGCGGCGATAACCCCCAGGACGAAGGCCATCATGCCCGTGCTGCTAAACGGTCGGCACCCGGATATGGGGACGTTAAAAGTGCTGGCCCGGAAACACGGGTTATCCCTCGTCGAGGACGCAGCACAAGCGCTCGGGTCGCGATCGACTGGCAAGCACCTGGGCGTCTTTGGTGAGATTGGGAGCTTCTCCTTCAGTACGCCCAAGATAATAACTACTGGCCAGGGGGGAATGCTGGTCACCCACGACGCCGGCCTATACGAAAAGATGATGAAGCTCAAGGACTTCGGTCGCCGGCAGAAGGGCGAAGACATCCACATCATGATGGGATATAACTTCAAGTTCACCGAGTTCCAGGCCGCGGTTGGGATGGCCCAGATGAGAAAGCTGGACTGGCGCGTACAGCGCAAGAAGGACATGTTCCGCCTTTACCGGGTGTTGCTGGATGGCATACCACGTGTGACATTCATGGAAACGGATTTGGATGACACCTCCCCTTGGTTCGTCGACGTACTAGTGGAGGGGGAGGCCAGGGATGCCCTTATGGAGCACCTCAAGGAGCGCGGCATAGGGACGCGCCCCTTCTATCCTCCCATACACGCCCAGGCCCCATACGCCCACATCAAGGGCCACTTCCCTATCTGCGACTCCGTCTGCGGGCAGGGACTGTGGCTGCCATCGTCGTCCTTCCTCAGTGACGATGATATAGCCCGGGTCTGCGACGAGATAAAGTGCTTCTTCCGGTGAGCATCCATGCCGAGAAAAGGTGCTTTTACGACAATGCCGTCACATAGTGCCAGACAGAAAAGGTTCTTCTCCATGAGAGTCTGTATGCTCAGCGATTACCAGTCCAGGACGGACGAGGGCGTCACCAACACCGCCTTCCACCTGGCCCGGGAGATATCTCAGCGCCACGAGTTGCTCCATGTTTGCCTGCAGCCATATGCCAAGATGCTCAATCCCGGCTACTGGGCTACCATTCGCAAGTTCAACCCCCACATCATCCATTTCGTTCCCGGTCCCACCATCAAAAGTTTCCTGATAGTCAGATGGGCCGGCTTCCTCTGCCCTGGCGCGAAGACGGTCATGTCGGGTACCCACCCCGCTCTAACCTCCCTTTCAAAAAGACTGGTGCCCTTCCTGACCCCCGACCTCGTGCTGGCGCAGTCCCCGGAGAGCCATGGTATGTTCTCGGATATGGGCTGCCGTACCAGCTTCCTGCCCTCGGGAGTGGACCTAGATAAGTTCGCGCCAGTCTCTGAGGAGACCAGGAACAAACTGCGGGACAAGTACGGCCTGCCGCGGGACGCCTGGATAGCCCTCCACGTAGGCCCCCTTAAGAGGGGCCGGAACGTCCTCTCACTCAACCGCCTGGTGCAGGAAGAAGTCCATGTTCTCATCGTGGGCAGCCTCACGGTGCCCTGGGAGCCGGCCGTACACAGAGGCCTGGTGGAGGGAGGCTGCACCGTGTGGCAGCGATACTTCGAGAACGTTTCCGACATCTACGGGCTAGCCGACTGCTATATCTTCCCCACCACCGACAAGGACAACTGCATAGAGATGCCCCTGTCCATCATGGAGGCTATGGCCTGCAACCTGCCCGTCCTGACCACGCCCTTCCGGGCCATCCCCAACTTGTTCCCTCAGGGAGACGGGCTGCACTTCTTCTCGGGGGAAAATGGGATGGTCGAGGCCGTGAAGCGTATCAGGGAGGGGGATATAGCGCCCCGGACCAGGGAGAAGGTGGCTGGCTACTCCTGGTCTGCCATCGGCAAGCAACTGGAGGAGATATACTGCGAGGTGGCCTCATGACGCAGAGCAGGAAAAAAGGGCCTCTCCTCATATGCTTTGCCGGAATTGACGGCTCGGGAAAGACCCTTCAGTCGAAGATGCTAGTGGAGTGGATGAACGGCCGGGGCATGCGCACCGACTACGTGTGGAACATCTTCCATCCCTGGCTGCTGGGACTACCCATGAAGGCAGCGCGCAGGCTCTTCCTGCGGAGGGCCGACATGTTCCGAGACTACGACCACTACCACCGCACGCGCTACGATGCTTTTCAGAAGACCGGGCTGGCCACGTGCTTCCACTACTGTTTTCTGATGGAGTACATGCTCCGATTCTGCCCTAGGTTACGGTGGCCCCTGTCCCGGGGCCACTCGGTGGTGTGCGACCGATACGTGTTTGACGCAGTCATCGGCTTGGCTGCCAACCTGCACTACTCAGACGACAGGACGCGGGATACCATAGACCGCATACTGCGCTTGATGCCTACGCCCGACCTGGTGTTCCTCATCGACCTCCCGGAGGATACGGCCTTCCACCGCAAGAGCGACATCCCGTCTCTGTCGTACCTAGCGGAGAGAAGGCGTATGTACTTGAGATTAGCGGAAGACTACCGTATGATAATTTTGGACGGCTCTAGGCCAGCAGCTGAGATACAGGACATGGCCCGGGACGCAGTGGCTGGATGCTTTTCCGACCGGAGGCAAGCAGGATGAAGGCGTTGATACTGGCGGGGGGGAAGGGTTCCCGTCTGAAGCCCCTCACCACCACCATGCCCAAGCAGCTCATTCCCGTAGCCAACAGGCCCATAATATTCTACGGCCTGGAGCAGATCAGGGAGGCGGGCATAACAGACATCGGCATAGTCATCTCCCCCGAGACAGGGGAGGACATAAAGGGGGCCGTCGGCGACGGCTCCCGCTGGGGATCCACCATTACCTACATAGTCCAGCCCCAGCCTTTGGGCATAGCCCATGCCGTGTCCACTGCCAGGGGCTTCTTGGGAGACTCTCCCTTCCTCCTCTTCTTAGGAGACAACCTCATCCAAGGTGGTGTGGCGGGCTTCGTCCGAGAGTTCGAGGATGCCGACCCCGACGCCCTTATCCTCCTCAAGAAGGTACCCGATCCCAGGCTGTTCGGTGTGGCCGAGCTGGATGCCGAAAGAAAGGTCCTGCGCCTCCAAGAGAAGCCCCAAGAACCTCGGGGCAACTACGCCCTAGTCGGTGTCTATCTCTTCTCCCCCTCGATACACGAGGCCATAGGCCAGATAAAACCCTCGTGGCGAGGGGAGTTGGAGATAACCGACTCTATCCAGCGGCTGATTGAGACAGGCAAGCATGTCGCCAGCCACATACTGCAGGGCTGGTGGCTAGACACGGGCAAGAAGGACGACCTCTTGGAGGCCAACCAGGTGGTGCTGGACGACATCATCAAGAGAGACATACAGGGTAAAGTGGACGGCAAGAGCAAGCTGGTTGGCCGAGTCGAGGTACGCGCCGGCAGCATCATCAAGAGCAGTGTCATCCGCGGTCCTGCCGCCATAGCGGAGGACTGTGTCATCCGCGACTCCTTCATCGGCCCTTTCAGCAGCATAGGCCCCGAAACCGTAGTCGAGGGCTCATCCCTTGAACACTCCGTTATCCTAGAAGGCAGTCATATATGCAATATCCAGCGTCTGGAGGACAGTCTAATCGGGCGGGGAACCAGGATAGGTCCCTGTGAGGGTGCCCGGGCCGTCAGACTGTTCATCGGCGACGACTGCAAGCTGGAGCTATGAAACAGGACAGGACGACTGGGGGGATGAAGGTGCTGATAACCGGGGGCGCCGGCTTCATCGGCAGCAACTTCGTGCGCCACATTCTCGTAGCGCACGCCTCCTGGGAGGTGGTAAACCTGGACAAACTAACCTATGCGGGCAACCTGGCAAATCTAAAGGACGTGGAACAGGACCCCCGCTACAGCTTCATTGAGGGGGACATCGCAGACGGTGATATCGTGGGCCGGCTCATGGCCAGGGGAGTGGATGTCGTGGTGAACTTCGCTGCCGAGTCCCACGTGGACAGAAGCATTGAAGACCCTTCCCCGTTCATAGACACCAACGTCAGGGGCACGCAGGTGCTCCTAGAGAGTGTCAGAAAGCATCATGTGACAAGATTCGTCCAGGTCTCCACGGATGAGGTATACGGTACCCTGGGGCAAGAGGGAAAGTTTTCCGAGGACTCACCCCTAGCCCCTAACAGCCCGTATGCGGCCAGTAAGGCGGCCGCCGACCTCCTCTGCCGTTCCTATTTCCACACCTATGGGCTGCCCGTTATGGTGACCCGCTGCTCAAACAACTACGGGCCTCACCAGTACCCGGAGAAGCTCATCCCTCTGGTAGTGACCAATGCCATGGAGGGCAAGCCCATTCCTGTGTATGGCAAGGGATTGAACGTACGGGACTGGATATTCGTAGAGGAACACTGCCGTGCCATAGACGCCATAATAGCCCAGGGCAGACCCGGAGAGACCTACAATATAGGGGCCGACTGCGAGAGGGCCAACATCGAGATTGTATACGCTATACTGGATATAATGGGTAAGCCCCGCTCCCTGGTACAGTTCGTGTCCGACCGCCCCGGTCATGACTGGCGATATGCCCTTGACACGATCAAGCTGAATAGGGAGATCGGCTGGCAACCGGTATATTCTCTGAATGCGCACTTGGAAAGGACGGTCAGATGGTACATGGACAACGAGGAATGGTGGCGACCGCTGAAGAGCGTCGACTATTACGAATACTATGAGCGGACATACGGGAGACGGCGGTGTCAAAAAACCGGATAGTCCGGCCAGACAGGAAGACTTCCATGCACCCTAAGATGAAACTGAGAAGGTACGCAGGCGCGGTATACGACAGAGAAGAGCTTGACAGCATGACCTCTGCCATGCAGGACGGCTGGTGGAGCGGCGGCGAGAGAACCGAGCTTTTTGAGCACGACTTCGCTGGTTTTCTGGGCGTGAAGCACGCCATCAGTTGCAACTCCGGCTCATCAGCGAACCTCTTGGCCATGAGCGCCCTTGAGATGGAGCTGGGGGCGGAGGTCATAACGCCCGCAGCCACATTCCCCACCACTATTAACCCGGCCATAGTCACAGGCCTCAGTCCGGTATTCGTTGATGTTGAGTTGGATACCTACAACATAGACCCCATCATGTTGGAGAAGGCCGTGACTGGGCGAACAGGGGCGGTGATGGTCCCACATATGTTGGGCAACCCCTGCGACATGGATCGTATTCGGAACATATGCTCCAGACATGGCTTGAGGCTGGTGGAGGACTGTTGCGATGCCCTGGGTTCCAAATATAAGGACCGACCTGTGGCCACCTTTGGGGACATGGCCACCTTCAGCTTCTATCCAGCACACCACATGACCACCGGCGAGGGCGGCATGGTGGTGACCGATGACGGGGAGTTGGCTGAGCGGCTGAGGGGCTACAGGGACTGGGGCCGCTTGTGCAACTGTGAGCCCTGTCAGGAGGTGGCCAGGCAGAAGGAAGGCTATCTCTGTCCCAAGCGGCTGAACTTCAAGCTGCCGGACGGAACGCCATACGACCGCCGCTATGCTTACGGCTATATAGGCTTCAATTTGAAGATGACCGAATTACAAGCCGCCATGGGCCTCGCCCAGCTCAAGAAGCTCAGCGGCTTCGTAGAGGCCCGAAAGCGCAATTTCGATACCCTCAGAAGGTGTGTCGAGAACGTGACCCATTTCTTGCTGCCCCACACCTATCCCAGCGCTGATCCCTGCTGGTTCGCCTTCCCTCTCACGGTAAAGGATGGAGCGCCGTTTTATAGGGAGCAAGCCACCCGCTACCTTGAGTCCAGGGGTGTTCAGACCAGGCCGATGTTTGCCGGTAACCTCCTGCGGCATCCGGCATACCAGAACAAAGGATTCAGAGTGGTAGGCAAGCTGACCAACAGCGACAAAGTCATGAAAGACACTTTTTTCATCGGCGTGTACCCCGGTCTTGCCACCGAGGACATGGAGTTTATAGGTGAGGCCATTTGTGATATTGATAACGGGCGGGCTGGGCTTCCTGGGAAGTAGCCTGGCCGAAACCCTGATGGACAAGGGCCATCGGCTGCTCCTGACAGGCAGATCTGCCACGAAAGCACGCAATCTTGCTGCAGTGAAAGAGCGGGCAGCCATAGAGCATGGTGATGTCACAGACTTCGACTGGGTGCGTTCCCTGGTCTTGGAGCACTCACCGGAAGTTATATTCCATTTTGCTGGCCAATTGACCTCCTACGAGTCCTTCGAGAATCCTCTATATGATGTGGACGTAAACTCCAAGTCTAC
>JASLXN010000150.1 GCA_030740315.1 Dehalococcoidia bacterium
GTAGCATCTTCCGCGGAGCGGATTTTCCCGGCCAGAATGAAACTACAGCCGAGCTTTACCGACTCCAACGCCTCACCGCTCCGGTAGGCGGCGCGCCCATAGCATTGAAAAGCTTCCCCCTTAGTGCTCCGCACACCTGCTGGGGTTAAATTTCTTACTGAGCCTACGGTCAGATTCCTCGCTTATGCTCCCCACCAAGGGTCGTGAGGGTACTCTCCCCGGCAACCTTCATAATGCCCCGCTTCACCTCAAATATGGCAGGCTCCCGCGAACCCATCCTTGACACAATCAGTCCCGCCGCCCGTTCCGGGTGCACATTGCCGCAGGTGAAGATGTCCACAGCGGCATATCCGAACTCGGGCCACGTATGGATTGACAAGTGGGACTCGGCTATAGCTACTATCCCGGTCACCCCTTGTGGGCAAAATTTGTGGAAAGTGTGGCCCAAAACGGTGGCCTCCATCTCCACAGCAGCCGCCAATAGAACATCCTGAATGTGCCCCAGGTCATCCAACAACCCAGGGTCACAGTCTCTCATCTCCAGCAGCAGCTGAGTGCCTAACGCATCCAATCCCCCCTCCTGGACCGAATGTCGGGTCCAAGCCCGCAAACATATATTTTATCCCTCACCCTCTTTTTTAGCAACCCCCCAACTTAGTATTATCGTCTCAACCTTGCAACGCCCTTGATTGACCGCTGTTGTATTTTGTGTTTTGATATGGGCAACATTCATAGGAGGAAAACGGTGGTCCGCCCGCCCGTGCCCTAATAACAATAAGAGGCCCGCCGCTATGTTTTTATACCTTAGCCCCGCCGGCATATCTGTATTTAGAGGAGTACCCGTCATTTCTCCAATTAGCATAGTCCGGAAGGGCATGATTTAACATGTGCCGCATGGTTGGCATAATTTCCAGAGCGCCTGTTCCAGCAGCATATGAGCTTCTTGCCGCACCCCACAGCCTCATTTGGCTTAGCCGCAACGGACGGCGATGGCGTTCGCCGGATGGCCGCGGCCCACACGATGACGGCTGGGGCCTGGCTTGGCACGAGAACGGCGGTATGAGGGTTGAGAAACGGGGGCAGCCCGCCAACACAGATCCCGACTTCATCCGGATAGCCGATGGTGTGACCACAAATATCCTAATCGGACACGTACGCAAGGCATCCCCCGGCATGACCATCTGCGACGCCAACGCCCACCCGTTCTGTAAGGACGACCTTGTGCTGGCTCATAACGGAGATGTTGACCTACCCCCCGATCCCGGAGGCGCAGATATCATAGACTCTCAGCGATTCCTCCACTGGATAGCCGATAACTGGGACCGTACCGAAAGCGGCCTCTTGGCAACACTGCAGGATGCTATGGGATTTCGCCACACCTCGTTGAGCTTCCTAATGAGCGATGGCCACCAACTCTACGCCCTGCGCCAAACCAAGCTGCGGACGGAGTACCTGGACTACTACTCTCTTTATGTCAAGCATACCCGGGACAAGACAACAATAGCCTCCGAGCCACTTGACGACAGTTCGGGGTGGATACCCGTGGATAACGGCACCCTGCTTATTCTGGGCGCCGGCAAGCAGAAGAGGCTCACTCTGTAGAGACATCCAAACAACCCAACGGCTTATCGTCGTGCAATCAACTTCAGGGTGGCATCGCCCACACGCGAGGAGTCCATGTAAACGAAACCTCTCCTCTGCGTACAACCCCTCTGGAGCACCGCAGCACTTTTCTCCTTCAACCGTGCCATCGCGGCCTCCGTGTCGTCAACATAGAACCCTAGGTAGTGCAGCTCAAATGCGATATTTCCCACACGGCCCATGGCTATATTGAGGAATAGCTCACACGGCTTGCCGTGCATCTTTGCCACTTACATCGGCCTTAGCCATTTCTTAAAAGGGCCGACGCTGGAGACCGAACCATGGTGCTCTTTAGCCTCATCAATGTCTTTGACCACGACACACAGCTGATTCAGCTTCTAGTCCATCGCTCCCCTGTATATTAATCACAAGAGCTCAGTGTTAGTTACTATACAGCACACTCGGCTTTTAATGACGTATCCACGTCCGCAGAACACCTCTCACCCCTTAGGGCTGTACAAGTCGACCGCAATACCCTTCTTGTTCCGGTTGGTCAATTGCCTGAGGAGATTACGTCCATCCGAGAGTATCAGGGGCCACCCGAACACGGCCTGCTCAGCACGGGACAAGTCCCCCTCAACCGGCTTCTCCGCCTTGATAATTTCCGTACCCAAGTCACACCAAATGGCTGCCACCTACAGCCCCTAGACCCATATCAAAGGTCGACCGCACGAATACCAGTAGTAACGAGCCTGCTTCCTATAACACGTCCTCCCGCGTGGACCGTCGCCGGTATACTAACCACCACCACGACGGGGCGCAAAACTATTTAGAGAGGTCGGTCCACAGTCGGTTTTTGTCCCACTCACCCCAAGGTCTATTTAGACTATGCGCCCAAGGCTGCAGCGCCCTCAGATAGCCTCCACCGCTTGGCGGATGGCCCGTATGTTGACCTCCGGCGTCTCCGGAGTGATAGTACAGCCTGGGCATAGCATCCAGCCATTCCCCACCATGGTCCCTTTTATCCCCTGCACTTCGACAGCCAACGTTTGGGGCGTAGCGTTTACCAGAGCTTCCCGGTGTGAAAGTCCCCCAGCCACCGCCTTCTCTTCCAACATAGACTTGCCCTCCATCAAGGACGGGTTTCCTTGCCCCTGTACATCCCAGTTAAAGGCATGTACCGGGTAGTCCCGAAGGAGAGAGAGCATATTCCGGTCACGGCACACATGCAGAATGTTGAAATCAGCCCCGGAAACGGCCGTCAGTAGTTTCAAATCGGATGGTCGGGCAAGGCGAAGGTATTCCTCTTCGGTGAGATGCAGGGTGGTGGCCCATGCCGTGGTTGCGTAGAACAGGCCGCTGGCCCCACGCTCAACACAGGCCCGGACGAAGCGGGAGAAGGTGTCGGTGATGGCCTCCACGGCGGAGAGCACCTTCTCAGGGTGCTCTCTAAGGTGCTGTAGAAAGATCTCCTCAGAAGGGGCCAGGCGTGAGGCGATGGAGATCGGAGTAAAGACTGTCATGAGGAAAGGCACATCAGCACCGATGCCTGCGCCAATCATACCCAGGGCGCGTAGGTGGTCTCCCAGAACTCCCTTATCTACAGGCAGCGGCTCCACTCGCAGCCAGTCTTCGGGCCTTTGTACCGGGGTCTGAACCATTTGGGGGGGTGCATCGCCATCATATCGCATCCGCAGGCCCCATCCTTCGGCATGATAAGAAGCCCGTGGGTTGACCTTCAGGAAGTCCCAGTCATACCGCCGCTGGAAGTCAAGCATGGCTTCCGCCATTCCATCGGGAGAGGACTCTTTGTCAAAAAAGTGCCGCCACATGCTAACGGGCACCCTATCCACCTCCTGTCCCCCTAAAGAAGCCCGTATCCGCTCGCGGTGTGTCATCTGTGACTCCATAGCCCACCCCCTTCAGTTAAGAGATTCTGTCATCAGTGGTATCGGTTGTCAAGCCAGATGTCTGTCAGGCCGCTCAACGTCCATTCGCTGCCAAACGGCCTCAGTGCTTCACGTTTGCATCGAAGTACAGTTTGATGGTATGCTTCATAGCCACACTCGTCGCGAATCAGCATGGGAGGACAGGAATGGCCCAGGAACCACTACAAGTAAACTGCGCAAAATGCCCCAAGAGCGTATGCCCCACGGACAAGTTCATGGAGGGTCCGGATAACTGTCCCACCCAGACAAGGGCTGATATCATCGGCCAAGCGTTCAAACACTACAAAGAGGCGGCGTTTGCTGAATTCGCCAGGGAGGCCTCGGTAGTGGAGGGATCCGCCTATACCACGGTCCCCTGGTCTCCCACCCCCACCCCACTTACTACCCGCCTTGAGGAGATAATTCTTTTCGCCAAGAGGATGGGCTATCAGAAGTTGGGGGTAGCCTTCTGCATGGGACTTATCAGCGAGGCCGAGGTGCTCATCCAGATACTGGAGAACGCCGGTTTTCAGGCGGTATCGGTGTGCTGCAAGACCGGAGGTATCCCTAAAGAAGAGATAGGCGTCCGTGACGAGGATAAGATAGTCCCCGGCAGGCACGAGTCTATGTGTAACCCC
>JASLXN010000151.1 GCA_030740315.1 Dehalococcoidia bacterium
TTTGCTCATCGGATTCCCATAGGTGGGACCCTTCATACCAAGAAGTGGGGTCAGCAAGGGGGATAATCTCAGGGGGTGTCCATTAAGATATGTCACTGGGCGGATGGGTGTGATAAGAGAAGAAACCTACCTGTAATCAGTGGGAGCAGGGCAAGTTACAGTGGATGCATTGTATCGGTTCCTCCGATGCACCTGCCGCATGGCGATAATTAGGAGGCCGGGATGAAATTAGATGACGTCGCAGGATTTATAAACACCTTGCATGACCTTCGATGGGTGGTTGCCGCATATTTTGCTGGCAAGGCAGTTCACATACGAGGGGCTTCGTGTCGTTATTACCAAAGTTAGACCACAGTACTTTAACGAAAACACAGTCCAAGCCAATATTAAGGAAGTGTTATACCGAGGCCCACTAACGGATTATCGGATCCTTTCTCATAACATTTAGTAGATGTCCTATAGTAGATGTCCTACTCTACCAATAGCGCTTCTCACTTCCTTTCGTTCAAACCGAAGAGCACGTAATTTCAGTAGCACACGCGATCGTTAATGAAGGGTGCCCCAAAAACTCGACAGGTAACTAAGAGAGGGTTCATCTCCATAAAAATGTCAATAGCAGGAGGAGCAGAACATGAAGCGTAACCAAATGAAACACGCCCCATCATCACCAATCGCCCCAAAGCATCGGCGTGTAATTTCGACGTACTGCAGGCCACCGCTACATACCAGGTCCACCACCCGACCGCTTTTGCTGGTAGGTCAGTCCAGGATAACCTTCACACCAGCCCAATTGGAGCCGTCATCGTAGTGAGAGGCCTAATAGATATTGAGGCTCTTATCCCTGTAAAAGGATTCGCCAGCCTCTATGTCATCTAAGGTCACATGGCTACAGGCTGAAACTCGCCGAAAACCTCACGGAGCACATCGCAGACCTCGCCTACAGTAGCATAGGCACCCACCGCCTGTATAATCGGCGGCATCAGGTTGGTTTCCTCCTTCTGAGCGATCTCCTTCACCTTATTCAAGGCGGCGGCTACCTCCTTCCCGTCACGCCGCTGCCGCACTTCCCTCAGGTGCTGAAGCTGTTGTGACTCCGCCATCTCCCTCCGGTCGGGGTCATAGGGATGGGGCACATCCCTGGTGGTGGTCACCTCCATCTCGTTCTCCCCCACGAAGCAGTTCACCCCCACCACGGAGGTCTCGCCACTCTCCACCCGTCGCTGCCGTTCATAGGCACTGCGAGCCACCTCGTGGTGCATATAGCCGTTCTCACAAGCGACCACCGCCCCACCCATGGCCTCAATCTTGTCCACGATGGCCCAAGCATCAGCCTCCATCTTGTCGGTCAGGGACTCTATATAGTACGACCCTGCCAGCGGGTCTATGACATCGGTCAGCAGTGCCTCGTGTAGCATGATACGGGTGGCGTCCCTTGCAAGCTGAATGGCCTCAAGGCTCCACCCCAGCCCCAAGGCCTCATCCCAAGGCGGTTCTGCGTTGGGGGGGCACCCGGATAGGGTGGAGGCGATGCCTCCGATTACAGCCCGGGTGAGGTTGTTCAGGGGACGGTTGACGGTGGCGTCCTTGTAGCCCATATGAGGCCCAAGACCCTGGCGCAGCAGGCAGCTACGGGGGTTCTTGGCTCCGAACCTCTCCCGAATAACCTTGGCCCACATGCGCCTGGCGGCCCTCTGGAAGGCCACCTCTTTCAGCATCTCCACACTGCCGCCGAAGGCGTTGAAGGTGATGCGAGGGGCGAACAGGTCTATATCCAACCCCGCCTCCACCCCGACCCGCAGGTAGGCGATGCCGTTGGCCATACTGAAGCCCAGGTCCTGCTCCCGGGTGGCCCCGGCCTCCCGTATATGGTAGCCCCCGATGCTGGCGATGTTCAGGTTAGGGGCCTCCTCAACGCAGAAGGTGTAAAAGTCCCGCACCAACCGCATGGAGTGGCCGGGGGGAAAGACATAGGTGCCGCGGGCGATAAACTCCTTGAGGATATCGTTCTGGGGGGTTGCCCGGAGCTTGGACAGAGAAATGCCCCGTTTGTTTGCCAGGGCAAAGTACATGGCGGTTATCACGCTGGCAGGGGCGTTGATGGTGTAGTTGGAGGATATTTTGTCGATATCGTTATCGCCCTCGAAGGCTTCGTAGATGACCTCAAAGTCCCGCAGGCTATCCACGGCCACACCTACCCGGCCCACCTCCCCCGCGGCCATAGGGTTGTCCGAGTCCAAGCCGCACTGCGTGGGTAGGTCAAAGGCCAGGTTGGGGCCGGTTCCACGGCCCAACCCCTGCATCTGCAGGTAGTAGTCCCGGGTGTCCTCCGGTGCGCCGTAGCCGGAGTAGCGCCCCGCCCGCATTCTGACACCAGGGGCCTCGCTCTTACCAGCAGTATCTTCGTCACTGGCCGCCCTTTCCGGCACGGGGCGGGCGTTTACAGGAAAGGTAGATGAGGTGAAGGGGTACTCCCCGGGGAAGCCAACCTTCCCCAGGAAATCAAAATCGGGCACATCCAGGGGGGTATAGAACTGGTTGGGGGACTCTTTGGCCCCCAGGCGATCTAGGGCCTTCTTTACCGTGCCCTCCTGCCACTCCTGCTGTTTGCGTGCTATATCCTCCCGGCTGTCCTTCATGCCTTCACCTCTTTTCTGATGAACTCGGCTACCTTAGCAATGGATGTGCCGGGGCCGAATACCGCCTTGACACCTCGCTCCCGCAAGAAGGGGAAGTCCTCCTTGGGTATGTTGCCGCCGCCAATTACCAAAATGTCATCCCCTCCTTGTTGACACAACAACTCCACCACCCTGGGGAAGAGAGACTTGTGGGCGTTGGAGAGACAGCTCAGGCCTACTACATCCACATCCTCTTGGAGGGCAGCCTGGGCAACTTTCTCTGGGGTCTGGCGGAGGCCGGTGTATACCACCTCCATGCCCGCATCGCGAAGGCCGAAGGCTATCACCTTAGCCCCAGCATCGTGGCCGTCCAGCCCGGGCTTGGCCACCAGCACCTTAATGTGTTTTTTCATATCTATCCCCCAAGATGATGTTAGCGGGGATAGAGCGGGTTAGCAACCTCTCTATGCCCACCCGGTCAGGTTCTTGTGTAGGCTGTGAGTTCAGATAGCCTTTGCTGCCTTTAATTCCTCAATCTTGTCACGAGAATAGCCCAATATATCGGTCAACAGGTCTTCCGTGTCCTGCCCTATTCTAGGGACTGGGTCGTATGTGGGTGAAGGGTGTTGAGAGAAGTTTATTGGACTGCGAACGGCTTGCACCGGTTTTCCTTCCGCCCCTTCCACCGTCACCACAGCACCCAGGGCAGAGGTCTGCGGGTCTGCCAGAGCCTCCGCGATGTCGTTGACAGCGGACGCAGCTACGCCCTCTTTCACCAGGGCGTCTACCAACTCGACGGATGTCCTCTTCCTAGAAGCTTCCCGAACGATTGACAACAGCAGTTCCTTGTTCTCACTCCGAAGCTCTTCGCTAACGAAGCGAGGATCATCGGCCTTATCCTCCAATCCCAGCGCTCGACAGAAAGGCAACCATTGGCGATTGCCGAGGGGGCCTGAAGCGATGTATCCATCCCGGGTAGGGAACAGCCCACCAAGAGGAATCTGCGTGACCACCTGTCCGGGCGGCTTTGGCACTATGCCGCTGGCACCAAATATGGTAGGGAAGTAGATAAGTAGCGATAGGCCCACCTCAAAGAGAGAGGTATCCACCTGCTGGCCCTTTCCAGTACGATGGCGCTCGTGCAAGGCAGCGATTATGCCCATGGCGGCCCAGGTGGAAGTGGAAACATCCATAATGGCACCGCCAACAAGGGTGGGCGGTGCCTCCGATTCCCCTGAGATGCTGAGAATGCCGGTGTGGGCAGCGGCGATAGTATCCCAAGAGGCCCTGTCCCGGTAAGGCCCCTTGGTCCCATAGCCGGTGATGCCACAGCAGATTATGCCCGGGTTTACTCTGCTCAAGCTTTTGAAATCCACCCCCCGTTTCTCAGCGGTGCCCGGCCTCCAGTTATTGGTCACCACATCCAATTTTTTGGCCATGTCCAGGAACACCTCTCGCCCTTTTGGCGAATCGATATCCAGAGATATGCTCTTCTTACCCCGGGAGTGAT
>JASLXN010000152.1 GCA_030740315.1 Dehalococcoidia bacterium
TGCCTCTGACAGGATATAATGCGCAAAGGTTTCACATCTGCTTTGCAAACAGGAACTCCATAACCTGTACGAATTTACTACCCCTTGTTGTGTCCCATTATCGCTGACTAGCTACATTCTGATTCACGTATTTCTAATCCAACGTATCACGAAACCATCCGCCACTGCTATAACAGCGATGACAGCCGCTCCGATCGGAAAACTGATGGGCAGAAACATGATAGCTTCTGGGCCATCGTGAATAAATGCAAACAGATGAAACAAGGCTGATCCTAGGATTGCAGATACTAATACAGCAATCCAGAGTTTATTTACAACAAGATTGAAGACAATGCTAACTCCGAAGCCCGTTAAGAGGAGAGCTATCAGACCAACATATCCTTCATCCATCCGTAAATTCCTATCGGAAGTTCATCCTAACCGTATCTGGGGTTAGGATAGCCCAGATAAATACGGCCTAACAGCTTGTAAGCAGCAATCTATGCTGAGTATGCCGCATGTCGTCTGTAAAAATAGCTTAGGCAGTCAGGCTTCCTAAGTCAAACTCTTCAGACTGCACGTATAGTTGAGCCAACACTTCGCCATAGGGATGACAAAGATGTCTCTGGAAGACCGTGTCAGGCTCCTCACTGACAACGGCTCAGGGTATGTTCCCCTGGCCTTCCACCTCGTGAGAATGCGACATATCCTCGCCTCACCTTCCATCCCCGGACAAACAGAAAGCTGGAGAGCTACTATCAGCCCCTTAAGCGGAAGGTGTCCCAGGTCCCGTATGAGGCGCCCAGCCAGTTGGAACTGGCCAAGCCGAGTTCATCAACTACTACAACTTTAGCTGCTACCACATCGCTCTGGGCAATGTAACTCCAGCCGATGTCATCCTGGGCAGGAGGGTGCCTACACTAAATGACAGAAAGGAGGTGCAAACTCAGACCATACAGATTAGAAGAAGCTATAACCTAGCCCTCAGTGATCTACAACCATCTCACTCAACCACACCAGAGTGTTATGTCAGTGTTATGTTGAGAAGTGTTCTACCCTTGTTGGTTTGCAACACCGGAGCCTGGCTTGACCCCTCCTGACCTCCGGTCTACAATTCAGCCAGATAAGTTATGCAGGTGGACTATGGCAAACACGAAGACCAGTTCCCTTACCAATCAACAACCCCAACAAACAAAGCCCCAGGGAAAGGATGAACAGAGTCCTGTAAAAGAGTGCTGCCGTTGATATCCAGTGGCCAAGGGGCCGGGCCGCAAAGAAGGGGCTGCCGACAAACCGCCGGCTGGGAAGGGGACCCGAATTGGAACGGCCTAAGGGAAAACCTGTGAGGGGTGGTATCCTAAGCATAGGGAGGCTGAATTGGACAAGATACCTACAATAGAGGAGTTGCAGGCCATGGCCGGACGGGAACTTTACCGGGTAACATCGCCCCCGGTATCGCTGTCGGATATCCGCAAGCATGCCATAGCTGTATACTGGCCGGAGAAACCCCCCCGACGGTTCTGGGATGAGGACTATGCCCGCAAGACATCGAATGCCGGGGTAGTGGCCCCAGAGGACTTCAATCCCTTTGCTTGGCCCATAGAGGGCCCGGGCCGCTTGCCCAATGGGGTAGACCTTCCAGAGATGGCACGCACCTTCAACGGCGGTAGCGAAGCCGAGTATTTCTCCCCCATACGCCCTGGCGATGCTATCATGGCCGTTGAGACCATGGCTGACGCCTTCATGCGCACTGGCCGTTCTGGCCGGCTGCTCATATGTGTGTCCGAGGTGAAGTGGACGAACCAGCGGAACGAACCGGTTAAGAATCTTCGGGGTACCCGCGTAGTGGTATTGCCGGACTGAGGAGGCACATAGATGGCAGAACTGTATTTTGAGGATGTGTCCGTAGGGCAAGAGGTGCCCACTTTCCAGAGAACTACGGACCTAATGTACTGGAACCGCTTTGCCGCAGTTAACGACGAGTTCGTTCCTGTGCATATGGATGACGAGTTTGCCAAAAGCCGAGGAGAGAAGGGAGTGCTGGCCATGGGCCACCTCAGCTTCGCCCACCTACACAACATGTTGAGGGACTGGATTGGTGACTCGGGGCAGATAAAACGCGTGGCCTGCCAGTATCGGGGAATCAACTACAAGGACGATACCATAACTAGCCGCGGGCAGGTGGTGAAGACCTATTCCGAGGGGGAACAAAACCTGGTGGACCTTGAAATACGGGTGGAGAACCAGAGGGGAGAGATAATCACCCCTGGGACCGCCACCGTGGCCCTGCCCTCCCGGAAGTAACCTGTAAGCGGGCGACCGGATTAGCTTGGCCATGCATCCAAATAGCAGAGTGATGTGGTTCCCGAAGCAGTTTGTTAAATCGAGTACCACGGGGTATTCTCCTCACCGAGTTTGCGCCTCCCTACAGGGCGCTGCTATAATTTGTCTTAGGGGCTGTAGCTCAGTGGGAGAGCGCCTCCTTTGCACGGAGGAAGTCGGGGGTTCAAATCCCCCCAGCTCCATAAACCCTTGACCCCTTCCTGTTTCAGGGCACATTATGTCTGTCGCATCTGTCGTACATCCGTGAAACAGCTAGATAACAACTCCTGCCAACGCCAAGCCCTGAGTTAAAATGGTGTACCCTTTACCACTACCGTTACCACTACCGTGCCAAATAAATGAGATTGACGGGAATCGAACATTATTGAGCACAGGGTAAGGCAAGCCTATCTAGGGCTGAGGGCAAATAAAGGAGGCTGTTGGTGAAAACCATAGACCTGCGAAGTGATACTATTACCCACCCCACCGAGGAGATGCGCCAGGCTATGGGCACCGCAGCGGTAGGGGATGATGTTTTCGGGGAAGACCCATCAATCAACCGCCTTGAGGGGCTGGCGGCCCGGATGCTGGGGAAAGAGGCCGCCCTGTTCACCCCCAGCGGCACTATGAGCAACCTTGTTGCCGTGCTGGCCCATACCCGTCCGGGAAATGAAATCCTTATAGGGAGCGAGGCCCATATGTTGTGGAACGAGGTCGGCGGGGCGTCGGCCCTGGGTGGGGTTGTGATGCGCACGGTGCCCAACGGCGAAGATGGCCTAATAGACCTTGATGTGATGGAGGCAGCCATCCGACCCCATAATAATCTCCACTACCCCCCCACCACGATGCTCTGCTTAGAGAACACCCATAACCGCTGTGGCGGGGCTGTGCTCACCCCTGAATACACATCGGGGATGGCCACGGTGGCACACCAGCACGGCATGACGGTCCACCTAGACGGGGCACGCATCTTTAACGCCGCCGTGGCCCTGGGTGTGCCCGCTGCTGAGCTTTCACAGGATGCGGACTCCGTGTGTTTTTGCGTGTCCAAGGGTCTCAGCGCCCCGGTAGGCTCCCTCCTCTGCGGCCGCATGGAATTCGTGGAGAAAGCTCGCAAATGGCGTAAGATGTTGGGGGGTGGAATGCGGCAGGCGGGCGTCATCGCTGCCGCCGGTATCATCGCTCTGGATAACATGGTAGCCCGCCTGGCCGAGGACCACACCACGGCCCAGCGCCTGGCCCACGGGCTAATCCGCATCCCCGCCTTCACCTCTTGGCCGGAGAGAGTCCAGACCAACATCATCATGTTTGAGCCTCCAGCCCTCAGTACCGCCCCAGACTTCATACGGGCAATGGCCTCCCGGGGGGTACGATTCAGTTACCCGGGGGGTAGAAGAGTGCGGGCCGTCACCCACCGCATGGTGGGTGACGAGGATATTGACGAAACCCTTAACCGTATAGAGGCCCAGGCAGCGAGTATCTGACAGCGGTCAAGGCGGGCACCGTGCATAGCAGGGCTTTCAAATTGTATTGTCGCCGGCCCTGTTGCCCAGCGTCAGCGCCTCCGTTGAGCGCTGGCGAGGGCCGTTTATAGGTAAGCGTTAGCACTTAGAGACCTCCCAAACATGCGGTTATGCTATACTGGTCTCAATAGGAGGTGGCATGCGGCCAATGCGGCTTGCTCTGGCCCAGATAAACCCCACGGTTGGCGATTTAAACGGCAATACCTCCCTAGTGCTGGAATACATGGAGCGAGCACGCCAGTGTGGCGCAGACGTGGTGGCCTTTCCGGAGATGTGTCTCACCGGATACCCA
>JASLXN010000153.1 GCA_030740315.1 Dehalococcoidia bacterium
GAGTTCTATGGCCCCCCCCCCCTGTACGGTTTTCCTACGTTGCGGTGCTGGACATGTGGTCCAACGGGATATTATTAGGGGTGTTAATTGGGTTACGTATGTAAAGGTCATGGAACATCCCGATGCTGGCTCTCACCCCTTAATGACCCCCCCCGTGGCGGATGGTTAATGCTCAGGCGGACCTCCACACCCCTGCTCCATACTACAGACAGCACAACGAATATGTCCTACATCACCTCCTCAAAGTGGAACCGAAGGAGGTAGAGCACCTGACCCAAGCCGGGGTCATCGCCTGGAAGTTGGGAGGAGAGAATAGTCCTATATAGTCTCGCAGCCCAAGAGTGAGCCCGGGCTGAAAGAGACGTAGTGACTCAGTATTAAATTCCCGCAGAATCTAGCCAGCGGTCAGTAAACAAGCCGGCCCTCCAGTCCCTATAAGTTCTGCCGCCACTGTCCAAATTGACATCTTTCTGGGCTCTTTCGAGTACCGAGGCATCTTGGACACAGAAAACAAGGGGGTAGAATTGCCCCTTTGCAGGTTGGGTCGAATGAGGGGCTGTGAGACAATAGGTACAGTTGTAGCACTGCAGGGCATGGACGCCTCAAGGTGGCTCACAGAGCTCCCACAAGGCTTTAGTGTAGTTGCGGGAGGAATTACAATCCGAATAGACGGCGCCGTGCCTAGCATACACCTCTATCAATAGGTGATGGGATATTCCGGACAGAGTTTAACAAAGCTGTTAGTGAAAGGGGAAATCATTCGATGAATATTGTTCTATGGATTTTGCAGGTCTTGCTGGGCATCTATTTCTTGTTTGTCGGAGTGAATCATTTTATAGTTCCGCCGGGCTTGCCTGAGCCCATGAACTGGATGTATGAGCTTCCGACGGACTTCACTATTTCAGTGGAACAGCAGAGATTCTAGCGGGTCTTGGGTTAATCTTGCCGGGATTAACCAAAACCCAGACCCGCCTTACGCCACTAGCTGGGACAGGGCTGGTGTTGGTAATGGCCGGTGCAATGGTGTGGCATGTTCAACGCGGCGAGGTGGCAAGCATTGTCTCAAACCTGATTCTGGCAGCCCTGGCTGGCTTCGTTGCTTATGGCCGTTGGCGTCTGAGCCCGTTGCCGGATCGGCAAAACCGGTCTACCCGGTAGCTCGAGCCCTCTCTGGCCTGGCTATCGGAAGTTGGTGTTGCTGCCTTCCCAAATTACAAATACTTGGTTCAGGCCGGCCATATCTGGCGGCTTAAGGAGCTATGCCTTTAGCCTTTGCAGGGTCAGGGCAACATTATTGCCGAAAATCCGGGCCGTGTTCATTCCCTGTTCATCCACGGGCACTTGCCCTTTTCCCCGGCCAAATGCGATGTTCCAGTCGGTTGACCCAGGAACCACCAGGCCGAGAACCTGGAACCATAAAGTAAGCTCGGCCAAGGTGAAGTTGTGTCCAGCCCGCCGCGCCACCACCAGTCCCCCGCCCACCTTTCCGCTGAACGGGTTACCATTGTGGCGGGCGATGTAGCCGGCCCGCTCCATGAATGCTTTGGCCAGCCCCGTGGCTGAGCCAAAATACACCGGCGTCGCCAGTATGATGCCTTCAGCCTCTTTCATCCTCAGGTAAATCGGAAACAGGTCATCCTCAATGGGACACAACTCCTCTTTCCTGCATACCATACAGGCATTGCAGGGCCTGATATCGAGGCCTCCCAGAGGGATAATCTCCGTCTCCAAGCCCTCCTCGGCGACGGCTCTGAGGCTATGTGCAACCAACATCTCAGAGTTGCCGTTTTTGCGGGGGCTGCCCACAATGCCTAATACCTTCATCCTGAAGCCTCCTCTTTCAGAAGTCCTTCCACCTATGCTACAGTTTTTGAGTCGGAATTGTTGACGCATAGCGTATAGCTCCATCCTGAGAGCGGTAGCCCATGCATATAGGCAGGGTTGCGTCCCAAATGGTAAGATATGTGACTATGTATCTCCGCCGATCCTGGCGTCGTCCTCATTATGCCTGGGTAATTCTGGCCGGTGTCATGGCCATAACAGGTATATCTTCCGGTGTAAGGCTTTCCTTCGGGGTGTTGGTGGACCCACTGGTAGAGGCCCATGGGTGGAGCAGAGGGGCCATATCCGGAGGCTTCACCCTTCAGTTTTTAACAGCCATTCCAGTGGTGCTGGTGGCAGGTAGCATAGCGGGAAGAGTCACGGTGCGCCAAATAGTTATAGCTGGGGCGGTACTCTTCGCCCTGGGAATGATACTCACCGCCACCACGGAACAGGCATGGCAGTTCCAGTTCTATTTCGGGGTGCTGGCGGGGGGGGTGGGAACTTCCGCCTTCCTAGTGGTCCTGCCAGTATTGCTTACTCCATGGTTCCATAAGAAGCTGGGGCTGGTGATGGGCCTATTTTGGAGCAGCCTTAGCTGGGGGCCTGCGCTGTTCTCACCGGCTATGCGCTGGCTTATCGACACCAGAGGGTGGGAATACACCTTCATCCTTCTGGGTGCAGCCGGCGGTGCAGCGATGCTTTTGTCTGGCCTGTTGCTGAGAGACCACCCGCGCGATATGGGCCTTATCCCTTACGGTGGGATGCCATCGGAGCCACCAGTGGGAAACCCCGCTACCCCTGAGGTAGAAAATGTCTCACTGGGTCAGGTAAGGGCTAAGGGCAGTTTCTGGGCGTTGATAGCCGTCCATACGCTGGGTTGTGTCCAACATGCCATCCCGCTGGCCCATATGGTGTCTATCGCGACCTTCGCAGGCGTACCGGGACTCGCTGCCGCTGGCATGTTGACCATAACATCGGCCGCATCGCTTTTTAGCCGTTTCGGCATGTCCATGATAGCCGAGTCCAGAGGAGCGCGGTGGACCCTGGCACCCACAATGCTTATCCAGACGCTCCCCATCCTCCTGTTGCTGGGCAGCGGGGATCTCTGGTGGTTCTACTCTTTTGCCTTTTTCTTCGGCATAGGCTACGGGGGAGAGATGGTGGGATTCCCTATCTTCAACCGCCAATACTATGGTGCTAGGGCTCCTCTGAGCGCCATATACTCCTACCAGATGGCAGGCGCACTGGTGGGAATGTCCCTGGGTGGCTGGCTGGGTGGGGCTCTATTTGACTGGACCGGGGCATACACCTGGGCTGTGCTCGTGTCGTTCGCAGCGGGGTTTGCAGCGTTGGGAGCCACATTATTCCTGCCACGGCACCGCACCACTCCAACGATGTAACCTGCTGGAATATTGATGCATACGTGGGGTAGACGTAGACCACAAAAGGGGTGCAAAATGGAATCTGGGGGTGAACGGTATGGAGAGCAACCCTAATATCGTGTTTTTTAAGAAACCGAAGTTAAAGCAGCCGATTATGGTCTGCGGCATAAACGGATGGGTAGATGGAGGGCAAGCCGCTACCGGCAGCGTTGAATACCTGACCAAAAAATTGGGCGCTACCAGGTTTGCCGAGATGCCCGCCGCCAGGTTTCACCTGTATCAGGTGCCTGGGCAGCTTTCGCTGAGGCCCTATATAAAGATTGAGGACGGACTGCTAAAAGAGCACCGGTCTCCCCAGAACCAGTTTTTTTACTGGGTCAGCCCCCATGATGGCTGTGACCTGATTCTTTTCCTAGGGACAGAGCCCAACATGAACTGGGAGGAGTATACGAACGGTATACTCGGCATAGCCAACAGGTTTGGAGTCACCAGAATATACCTGCTTGGCGGTGTCTTGGATAAAACGCCGCACACAAAAGAGCCCGCGGTCTCCTGCTCATCCAGCTCGCCCGAGCTCAAGGAGGAAATGCAGAAATATGGCGTACAGTTCACTACCTATGAGGGGCCGGGCAGGTACGGCACCTCTCTTCTTTATTCCTGCCAGGAGACCGGCATGGATATGGTGACCTTCACCGCAAGGACCACCTACTACCCGGAGTTCAACATAGTCATCTCTCACAACCCTAAAGCCATACGGGCTCTTATCAAAAGGCTTGACCACCTGCTAAAGACCAACCTAGATATAGCAGACCTTAATGGGGATGTTGGAGAATTTGAGAACAAGCTCAATTTAATGACGGGCCAGAGAGCGGAGTTCCAAGCATACGTTGAGCAGCTTGAA
>JASLXN010000154.1 GCA_030740315.1 Dehalococcoidia bacterium
TTAATTGGCCCAACGCCAGTACTAACGCGCCCACAGACAGGCCCAGTAGCACATAAGTATCCCGCCAACCCATGGCGGAGATGATCCCGGCCACCGCCAGCGGCACCAAGGCCAGCCCCAAGCAGAAACCAGATAAACCCACTCCCAGCGCCAGTCCTCGCCGGTGCTGGTAACGCCGGCTGATTTCCCCTACAACGGGCATCAGTATTCCGCTCACGCTCAGACCGACTATCAGGTAAAGGGCATAGAGTTGCCAAATAGCCTCAACCCGGGAGAGCAGCAAATAGGCCACACCCATCAGGCCCCCGCTGATAGAGACCAGTGACCTTGCGCCGTACCTGTCTGATAGAGAACCTGCCAGAGGGGACAGCATCCCCATACCTATCATTGCTATGGAGATGGCAGCTGCCGTGGGCCCCCGGTCCCATTTGAAATCGTCTAGCAGGAACTTGAGAAAAATATTAAAGGACAGGAAGCTTCCCAGGCTGGCGGTAGTGATGGCCATTCCAGCTACAGCCAAGCCGCCACCTGTTGGCTTTTCGGCGGTGGCTACGGCCATGAAAACGGCGTCATGGCCGCTATCGCACTTGCTCGCTGAAAAGACATCGGAGAAAATACTTCCAAAGCTGTGCCCTCCAAACTGCTGTGAGGGTAACCGGACTCCCGAGGTCCGGAGTGGCTGCATATCACCTGCACCTAACAATTCTATCATTTGCCGACCAAGGGTGCAGTTTTCTCAGATGCAATATCCACTTAGAGGGATGTATGATAGAGCCTGACTATATACTGGGGGATTAGGGAGATTATATGAAGCATGTAGTGGTCTACTTTTCTCAAACGGGAAACACGAAAAAAGTGGGCGAAGTTATTCGAGATGCCATTGAGTCGATAGCCGGCCAGTGCGATATCGTCCGGATGGAGGAAGCAGATATTAAAGTACTGGGAGGATATGACCTCATCGGCCTGGGTTGTCCCACATTCGCTTATGCTGAGCCGGCGAATGTAAAAGCTTTTATAAGAACAATGGGACCCCTTAAGGGCAAGCAAAGTTTTATATTCTCCACATACGGCGGACACCCGGGTAATGTTCTGCCTAGCATGGCACGAAAACTCCGCCGGCAGGGATTGAAGGTAGTAGGGGGATTTAATTGTGATGGCTGGGATCATATGCCTCACTATACCTCACCGTGGTATACGGAAGGGCATCCGGACGAGGTTGACCTGAAGGCCGCAGCCTATTTTGGCCGGGAAATGGCCCAGCGGAGTCGTATGATTAATGGGGGTGAAAAAGTCTCGCTGCCAAAGTTCCAATGGCTCAAAGGTTTCTATGAAGAGGGACCCAAGACAACTCAGGTGAACAGGCCGCTTAGCCGGGACTTCAAGATTAAGATGACTGTAGACACCAAGGAGTGTCGTTACCCTAAGTGTCGGCTGTGTGTAGACAACTGTCCTGTGAATGCCATAGACCTGTCCGTTTCTCCTGTCGTATTCAGGAAGGGCTGTATCAGTTGCTATTTCTGCGAAATGCTGTGTCCCACCGGGGCAATAGAGGCTGACCCGGCGAGTGTTAAAGCACATCAACAGGGCACAATAGAAATGCTGCTCCAAAGGAAGTACCCAGAGTTCTTTGAAAAGGCAAAGACCGAGCTGATTGATAACAGAAGCACCCTTTACAGGATGCTGGTGGACAGAGTTGAGATAGGCAACATGCTGACCATGTATGAGGAGTTCCTGGATAAAAGGCCGCGGTACATAATTCGCAAATAGGAAACTGGGTGGGGCAACAAACCGGCGCAAGGTCAACCTGCTGGCCGTAGATTGCTACCAACGCTGCAACACCACGGTTGCAGCATCGCGCGTATCGCTTCCCTCCCCCCGAACCTATTTACCTGGTGGTAGGACAAAGAAATGCTTGCTAAGCGGCCTGAAGGCAGCTGAGTTGACATGCATGATGGGGTTGAGATAATATCCACTTCTGTAGCGACTATGGGAATCATGCGGGGGTGACATGCTGTCGATTCCAGCTATGGTGGCACAATGAAAGCTTTGGAACAGTTTCACCAGGTTGCAGTGGGGCGGCACCAGTACGCAAAAGAATGGAAGTCCCGTACCGGCGGCAAAGTGATGGGCTATCTATGTACCTATGTGCCCGAAGAGCTGGCATATGCCGCAGGGGTGCTGCCCGTGCGCATAATGGGTTCTCACCAGCCGCAGAGTGTCACCGATAACTTTGTGTTTAGCATGTGGTGCGCCTACTGTCGTGACTGTTTGGCGCAGGGGCTGCTTGGAAGATATGACTATCTGGACGGCATTGTGTACGCCCAAACCTGTCAGCACATCCGTCAGACCTTTGATTCCTGGCTGGAGCATGTTCCAATAGGGTTCAGCTACGATATGTATATGCCCTCAAGCCTCCATCTACCCCTAGCTGCGGACTGCTTGACTGGGGAGATGAGCGATTTCAAGAAGGCCATAGAGGGATGGGTAGGCCGCTCCATATCTAACTTGGATC
Organism: Dehalococcoidia bacterium; assembly: GCA_030740315.1. GTDB lineage: Bacteria > Chloroflexota > Dehalococcoidia > JACVQG01 > JAHKAY01 > JASLQE01. Next base: position 2,513 of record JASLXN010000154.1, read on the forward strand.
TGGAGAGGGCCATCGAGACCTACAACACCAACCGCAACCTGATGACACAGGTGTACGAGCTACGCCGGGGCACAACTCCTCCCATAACCGGGGTGGAGGCCATGGAGATGGTGCTGGCCAGTATGTTCATGGATAAAGAAGAGCACAACGGCCTACTCCGCCAGGCACTGGTTGAGATGGAGGGGCGGAAAGCACAGAAACCGGGTGTCCGTTTGATGTTGCTGGGCAGCGAGAATGACGATACCGACCTAGTGGGCTTTGTGGAGTCCATGGGCGGGCAGATAGTGGTGGATGACCACTGCACGGGGACCCGCTACTTCTGGGGTGAGGTGCCCGCAAAAGAAGACCCCCTGGCCGCCATCGCACAGCGCTATGTGGACCGTCCGCCCTGCCCGTTAAAGGACTTATCCGCAGATAGAAAGCGGCTGCATCATGTCGTTAATCTGGCCGGGGAATACGGGGTCAAGGGGGCGATTATCATCCTGGAGAAGTTCTGCGATCCCCACGAATACGATATTCCTCCCATTCAGAATGCCCTGCGGGAGGCGGATATACCCACACTTATGTTAGAGGTGGATGCCACCATCCCTGTGGGCCAGTTCCGCACCCGTATTGAGGCCTTTCTGGAAATGCTTGATGTTGGAGTGTAGGAGGCAGGAATGAGACCGCTGACCGAGTATCCCACTAGACCCTTTGACTGCTGGCCCAAGGCTAAAGAGCTGCGTCGTATGCGAAACAAGCTGCTGTGGAGCGCGGAGGAGAGGGGAGACCTGATTATACAGGGACTCCTTTTGGAGGGGTTAATAAGCCTATTCTCCGGCTTTGGAAAGTTCGGCGACCCCTCTTATGGCCCCCATTACAACCAGCTACTGGAGAACCATGAGGCGCTTATCAAGACCATGGAGATTGCCGAGGCGAAGGGCTTTGGCCGGGACCTGTGCTCATCCATGCTGTGTCACCTGGGGCAGCTCTACTCGGGCAGCACCACGGTCAGCCCCAAGGGCGGCACCGCAAATCCCCACTTTGTATTTCAGAGCTACGATTGTCCGTCAATGGCCAAGACCGGCCAGCTATATGCGGAGTATTTCGGCATTCCGCATGTCACCGTAGATGTTCCTTTTAAAGATACCGCTCACACCCGCTCCTACTTCGTGCAGCGCATGCTGGATGTGATTGAGTGGACGGAGAAACATTCGGGAAAGACATGCGACGATGAGGCCCTGGCTGAGGGGGTGGAGAACGAGTGGGAGTGTTTTGTGCTGTGGGCAAGGTTGTGCGAGGAGCAGAAGGCCGTGCCCGCTCCGATGGATATGCGACACCTCCAGTCACTGAGGGTGCCGTGGGCCAACATGAGGCACAAGAATGAGGGGGTGGAGTTCTACCGCCTGGTGCTGGATGAGGTCCGGGAGAGGGTGGGGCACGGCATATCGGCCAGGGGCTACGAGACCGGCCGGTTCTTCCATGAGGGCATTCCCCCCTTCTTCTTCATAGATATCCTCAAGATGCCCGCCGAATATGGTGCGGTGTTCCTCGGGGGCCAGACCTTTGACGGCGGTGCCTGGGTCAAACACGAGAACGGTTCC
>JASLXN010000155.1 GCA_030740315.1 Dehalococcoidia bacterium
CTTATGGTATCTATAGGCGCCAGCTTGGTGGCCCTGCCCGTTGGCCTGGCAACAGCCATATATCTTAGCGAGTATGCCCCCGATGGCCTGCGGCGGGTGGTTAAACCGGTATTAGAGGTTCTGGCGGGTATACCCACCGTGGTCTACGGCTACTTTGCCCTTACCTTTGTCACTCCTATAATCCGTTACTTTGTCCCTAGCGCCAATGTATTCAACGCTGCTAGCGCCAGCATAGTGATGGGAATTATGATACTTCCTATGGTATCGTCGCTCAGCGAGGATGCCATGGTATCCGTGCCACGCTCATTGCGGGAGGCCGCTTACGCCCTGGGTGCGACCCGGTTTGAGGCCTCTACCAAGGTGGTGGTGCCCTCCGCTCTCTCCGGCATCGTAGCGTCATTCATCCTGGCCATCTCACGTGCCATAGGTGAGACTATGATTGTTACCCTGGCGGCAGGTGCCACTCCACGGCTAACATTGAACCCCTTTGAAAGCATTCAGACCATGACGGCCTACATAGTGCAGGTCAGTCTAGGGGATACCCCGTTCGGATCCATAGCCTACCGGAGCATATTCGCCGTAGGTATAAGCCTGTTCCTCATAACTCTGGCAATGAATGTACTGGGAAACGCAGTGGTACGCCGTTACCGTGATGAATACTGATGCTTACTTGCAGAAACAAACGTCAGGATATCCTACAAGGGCAGCCCCTTCGCTATGATCAGGGTGGTAAAGATTGTGATTGTCAATCTAGGCGAAGCGAAGATTTTCGTTGTTTCGGATACTTGAACAACCAGGTAATGATATGATAACCGGTACAGACCGGAAACTGGCACAGAGGCGGCGTAAGGGCCAAGTGTCCCATGTCCTTTTCCTGGCCGCCACTCTTGTGGGGATCCTGGCGCTGTTATTGCTGCTTGGGGATGTTATCCGTAAGGGAATAGGGTGGCTGGACTGGCAGTTCCTAACCAGTCTGCCTTCCCGCTTCCCGGAGCGCTCTGGCATAAGCTCTGCATTATGGGGCTCAATATGGCTTATCGTTCTTACCGCCTTGTTTAGCCTGCCCATAGGCGTGGGCACGGCCATCTATTTGGAGGAGTATGCTCGGCGCGGCTGGCTGACCCGGGCTATACAGACCAATATCATCAATTTGGCCGGAGTGCCCTCCATAGTGTATGGCATCCTGGGGTTGGCCGCGTTTGTACGGGGGATGGGTCTAGGGCGCAGCGTGATAGCCGGTGCACTGACCATGACCCTACTCATCCTACCTATTGTTATCGTGGCCGCTCAGGAGGCCATCCGCGCTGTGCCCAGTCCTTTAAGGGATGCCTCCTTCGCGCTGGGAGCCACTCGCTGGCAGACGGTGCGCCGCATTGTGTTGCCGGCGGCGGCGCCGGGCATTCTTACCGGCATAATCCTGGCCCTAGCCCGGGTGCTGGGGGAGGCCGCACCGCTTATCATGATTGGGGCACTTATGTTTGTGCCGTTTATTCCCACCAGTCCTCTGGACCAGTTCAGTGTGTTGCCAATACAGATATTCAACTGGACAGCCAGACCGCAGCCTGAGTTCCGCCTTATTGCCGCTGCCGCAATCGTCGTATTGCTGGTGGTGCTGCTGACAATGAACGCCGCCGCCGTTATACTGCGCAACAAATACCAGAAGAGGTCCGAGGAATGAGCCGATGAGCGAAACTTATACAGTCCTGGAGACCAGGGGCGTGAACCTCTGGTATGGCGTAAGTCAAGCCCTGAGGGATATTTCCCTTGGCATCAACAGCAACCAAATAACGGCTATAATCGGCCCCTCCGGCTGTGGCAAGAGCTCCTACCTGAGGTGCTTCAACCGCATGAACGAGCTCATCACTGGTGCCATAGTGGGTGGTGAAGTACTGTTCCATGGTGAGGACGTGTATGGCCCGGAGGTGAACCCCACCGAAATTCGCTACCGTATAGGCATGGTGTTCCAGAAGCCCAACCCATTCCCCAAGTCGGTATATGAGAATGTGGCCTTCGGGCCCCGCATAAACGGCTACGATGGTGACTTGGATGAACTGGTGGAAGGCTCGCTACGCCGGGCGGCGCTCTGGGACGAGGTGAAGGACAGGCTGGGAGAGTCCAGCGCCAAGCTTTCCGGAGGGCAGCAGCAGCGGCTCTGCATAGCCCGGGCCCTAGCTGTGGAGCCGGAGGTCATCCTTATGGATGAGCCTTGCTCGGCTCTGGACCCCATAGCTACCCTGGCCATAGAGGAACTGATGCGTGAGCTGTCCCAGGATTACACCATAATCATCGTCACTCATAACATGCAGCAGGCGGCACGGGTGTCTGACATGGCAGCCTTTCTAATGATGGGTGAAGAACGGGTTGGTTTTCTGGTAGAATATGGGCCTACCGAGCAGCTATTTACTAATCCCAGGGACAAACGGACGGAGGACTATATAACGGGCCGGTTCGGTTGAGGGGGCAAAACATGACTACCAGGACCACTCTGGAAAGGCACCTGAGCGAGATACAGTCTGACATGTTGGTGATGGGCAGCATGGTGGGCAAGGCTATAACGCGTTCCGTGGAGGGTCTCAAGCAGCGGGATATTGTGGCTGCTCGGGCGGTGATAAAAGACGACCTTGCAGTCAATAAAAAGCGTTTTGACATTGAGGAGAAATGCGTGCGGCTCCTGGCCACCCAGCAGCCCATGGCTGGTGACCTGCGCACCCTTGTAGCGGTGCTGAGTATGATTATTGACTTGGAGAGGATTGGCGACCACGCCGAGGGGATTGCCAAAATTACTCTGATGCTTGGGGACGAGCCCCTTTTAAAACCCTTGATTGATATACCCCGTATGGCCCAGAGGGCTGGGGATATGTTGGACCAGAGCCTTGAGGCTTTTGTGAACCGGAACCAACATCTGGCACGGCAGGTTATCCACCTGGATGACGAAGTTGATGGCCTGTATGACCAAGTGTTCCGGGAGTTGGTATCTTATATGGTTGAAGACCCTCGTAACATCACACGGGCCACACGGCTGTTGTGGGTGGCCCACAACCTGGAGCGTATAGCTGACCGGGTTACCAACATATGTGAAAGGGTGGTGTTCCTGGTCACCGGCAAGATGGAGGAGTTGGACACCTCCAAGTACTGAGTTCTACTGTCTGCTATACCCCCAACCCCAGGCGCGCGGACAGCTTTAGGAGCAATGGATGTTTGACCATTTTGTTCTGGGTGCGTTCAATGTCGTACGGGACACGGTGGTGTGATAAAGTGCAACTATCGTTGTAGTAGATGGCGTAGCTGGCACGAGGATCCCCATCCCGGGGCTGCCCCACCCCACCAGGGTTGATGATTAGCCGCTCCTCACCTAGGGAAAAAGTATCGGGAAAGGACTCCGCACCAACGCCCTCACGGAAAAGAATAGGGACATGGGTGTGGCCTACTAGGCAGTAAGAGGTGTGGAACATTGGAAAACTGTATCTAGCATCGGGGAAGGAAAAGAGGTACTCCCAGACAGGGTACCGGGGGCTGCCATGAACCAGGGTGAAGCCCTCCCGCACAACCTGTAAGGGGAGGTTTTGCAGGTAGAGGATATCATCTTCAGAGATGTGCTGGCCTGTCCACCGCACCGCTGCGGCGGCATCGGGGTTGAAATCGTCTGTGCTTAGCTTGCCGGTGGCCGCCCAGTCGTGGTTTCCGGCCACCGCCACGTGTGGATAGCTGCGCAGCATCTGAACGCAGAGGCCGGGGTCAGGGCCGTAGCCCACAATGTCACCCAGGCACCAAATATAGTCGATATCACCCTGAGCCTCTGCGTGCTTTATCACAGCCTCAAAGGCCTCTAAGTTGCCATGGATATCCGCCAGCACAACGCACAGCATACCGGAAAATCGTAGCAGAGGCTCAAGGCCCCTGCAAGGTACGTATATGGCCTTTTGCTTTACTCAATCGAAACGCAGTAGTCACCAATAGAAGCAAGGCTGGCATGAAATAAGCGAGAAAAGGAGAAAGGCATTTATTAACTATATAAATGAGAATTATACATTTGATAAAAATGATAAAACTACGTGGGAG
>JASLXN010000156.1 GCA_030740315.1 Dehalococcoidia bacterium
CTCCCATCTCTCTTCCATCAGGAAATTACCACAACAACTCCACCCCAAGGATGCTTTCAGCACGATGTTAGTACTGGTCACCGGAGGCACCGGTTTCTTGGGAGGCCACCTAGTACATGAGCTTCTCTCCCGGGGGCACCGAATCCGCTGCCTGGTACGGTCCACCACCATTCCAACCAGCCTCCAGGGGCTATCCATGGAACTGGCAGCGGGGGATGTTACCCAACCCGCAACCCTGGCCGAGGCTTGCACCGACGCAGAGGCCATCATCCATCTGGCCGCTATCATCCAGGAAAAGGGCCTCGCAACCTTCCATCGGGTGAACACCGGGGGCACCCGGAACCTAGTAGCCGCCGCTCAGAGCGCAGGGGTGCGCCGGTTTGTTTATATAAGCAACCTGGGCGTGACAGGCCCTGACCCCGGTTATCCCTTTCTCCACTCCAAGTGGCTGGGGGAGAAGACTGTCAGAGAGAGCGACCTGTACCACACCATCCTCCGGCCATCGGTGCTGTTCGGGACCGAGGATCGTTTCGTGAACATGCTGGCGGACATTATCCGCCGGGTGCCAGTGGTGCCCATCATCGGCAGTGGCGCCGCCCAGTTCCAGCTTATCAGTGCGGCCGAGGTGGCCTACTGCCTGGCTACCGCCCTGGAGGAGCACCGTTTCATCGGCCAGACAGTGGAGTTGGGCGGCCCGGAGCACATGAGCTACGAGGATATCATAGACCTCATCATCCGCACCCTGGGAACAAATCGGCTGAAGCTCCACATCCCAGTGCCCCTGATGCGGCCGGTGGTGTGGCTGATGGAGCGCCTGCTGCCCCAGCCACCCCTTACCTCCCAGCAGTTAAAGATGCTGGACCGGGACAATATCACTGGTTTGGATGCCGTTGAAAAGTGGTTCGGCTTCCGGCCCACCCCGCTGGGCCAGGAGACAGGCTACATCCACCGGTAGGCCTAGCCCCAGAGTCAAGCATTATCTGCACCAGATGAACACCCAGCCATTTGCCGAACTTGACGCCCACTTGGCGTATGGTGCCGATTTTTTCAAAGCCGAGGGAGCTAAACCGACCGCAGACCGGCGTCACTGCCCTCCACAATCCGACCTATTACTATATGAAACCCGGCCTCCTTGCCCGCAGCAAAGAGTGCCCGCAACAATTGCTTGCCGGTCCTTCTGTGACGACGGTCCCGGCGGACATAGATGGAGGCCCCAGTGGTCTCAACCCATTCCGCCATTATGAGTGGCATGCTGAGAGAATGCTGCTCAAACCACTCAATCTGCTACGCCGGCATTTGAGGCTCGGTATCAAATGTGGCCGTAATAATTAAAACCGCATCGATGTAGATGTCAGCGATGGCCTCAAGTTAGGATGGAAGGCAGCCATGATAATCATCGCTCTTGGCCCCGATGCTATGCCTCTGGGCGCCAGGCGGTCGATGCCAGCCTAAATCTGTTCTAAAAAACCGGAAATCTGGTCGAAGGTGAAAACGGGGCCGTCCTGGCAGACATACTTCTCGCCGATATTGCACCGGGCACACTTGCCCATGCCACACTTCATTTTGGACTCCAGGGTGGTGACTATCTGGTGGTTCTCAAAGCCCAGAGCTTTAAGCTCGGCCAGGACGAACCGAATCATAATGGGCGGGCCGCAGATTATGGCAACGGCGTTCTCCACCGTGGGCTGCAACTCCTTTATCACCGCCGGAACCAGGGCCACCCGTCCATCCCACCCAGACCCTTCACGGTCCACAGTAAGCTCCAGCCGCACGCCGGGCACCGCTGCCCAGCCCTCAAACTCGGAGGCGAATACCAGGTCCTGGTGAGTTCTGGCCCCATAGATTACAACCATCTCGCCATAGTCATCTCTGTGCCCCAAGGCATTCTTGATGATGGGGCGCAGCGGGGCAAGTCCAATACCGCCACCTATGATGAGCAGGTTCTTGCCTTTGAAACTTTCCAGGGGAAAGCCGTTGCCGAACGGCCCCCGCACACCCAACACAGAGCCTGGCCCCATATCATGCAGGGCAGTAGAAACGGTGCCAACCCGGCGGATGGCGAACTCCATAGGGCTACCCTCGTCGTTAAGGGAGGTGATGCTGAAAGGCGCTTCACCCACGCCAAAGGCGGACAGAAAGGCGAACTGGCCAGGGCGATAGGGGAAACCACCTCCCTCACCGAACTGCACCTGGAACAAGTTCACATCCATGGTGAGCTCCCGCACGGCGCTAATGGTGGCTGGGAATGGGACCATGGGGTTAGCTCTACTTTTCTCCGCTGCCCACACTGGAGACTCCTATCTTTTTCAGGTCGGTGATAATTTCTCTAATATCTATGTTCACGGGACAAGCACGCACGCACCGGCCGCATCCGCTGCAACTAAGCGGGCCGTCAAAAGCTTCCGGAAAATAGAGGAACTTGTGAGCGAAGCGCTGACGCATCTTGGCCGCTTTGCTCCCACGCGTGTCGTGGCCCCCAGCAAGGCGGGTGAACCCGGCGGCCTGGCAGCTCTCCCAACTCTGTACCCGCTCCACGCTATTTCCCTTTGAGTAGTCCCGCATGTCAAAGCAGTAACAAGTAGGACAAACATAGGAACAGACATTGCAGTGAATACAGCGATCAGCCAACCGGCCCCAGTAACCGTCATCATAGAGGGCACGGAACAGGCGGGGCAGGTCTTCGGTGGGCAGCTTCTCCAGCTCCGGCGGCTCCGGCAGAGGCAGCACCCTCTCCTCCGGTTTCGCCGACGCCAGCAACGCCTCACCTTTATCGCTGGCTGCCGCCACCACATAGCCGCCTTCCACCGGGGTTAGCATTACATCCAAGTGGGTGGGGTCGTTGGGGGAAGTGCTCACACTGGTGCAGAAGCACTCGGGACGGCAGCGGATGCAGGACAGGCCCACCAGCGCAGTGCGCTCCCGGCGTTCCCGGTAGCCGCCATCGGCCGGCTCGGCCAAGAAAGGCACATCCATCAGGTGCACCCCAAGCGCATCACAGGGGTGCAGGCCGAAGAGCACCGCTTGGCCATCAAATGTGTTCACCCGGAGGTCCACCTTCCCGTCCTTCCGCTCCACGATGAAAACGGTGCGACTAGTGGGGAACAGACACTCTTTAGGCGAAGTGACCGTGACCAACGCATCCAGGTTAATTTCGCCGGCTGAAGGAACCTGGCGGTAAAGGGAAACCCCCTCCACTAGGGTGGGAGCCATTACTACCGCGCCCCCTTCCCGCAGGCCATCCAGCCAAGCCAGCAGCGCTTCCCGGCTCAAGAAGCGGCTCACTGCTCCACCTCAAGCTCTTCCTTCTTGAAAACAGCGAAGGGCGGCAGGGTCTCGGGGTCCAAGCCGGGACGAAAACCGAACATGCCCTCAACCTTTGAGGTAAGCTTCTGGTTCAGAAGCATAAGAGGTATGCCCACCGGGCATACTCTCTGGCATTCGCCGCACTCTATACAGCGGCCCGCCAGGTGGAAAGCCCTAATGAGATGCCACACCTGGTTCTCCCCGGTGGCGTTCCTGATACCCACCCAGGTGGGGTCAAGCTGGTCCACAAAGCAGATGGGGCAGTAGCAGCCGGGGCAGACCTGGCGGCAGGCATGACAGCGAATACATCGCTCAAACTGCTTCTCCCAGAATTCCCTCCGCTCCTCGTGGGACATGGCCTCCATCCGCTCAATATCGGGAAACCCGGATCGCACCTGGCGTTCCCCCGGCATAGTCACAAGATAATCATAGACTGCAGGCACCTCCAAGAAGCAGTTAGCGCAGCGAGGCTGTGCTTCACTGGGAACCTCTCCCCAGTGCACCTCAACAACCCCGGGGCAGGTGACACCGATGGCGAACACCTTGTCCTTTTCTATCTGCTTTTCCTGCACAAGAAGATTTATAGTCCTGGCATCACAAGGTTTTACCACCACCGCCGTAGCCTTCCCCTTACGATCCAGCAGGTAGCGAGCCAGGTTGTGCACACAGGTATTGTCCATGATAAAACGGTCTGTCTCTTCGGCAGTATAGGCGAACAGGGG
>JASLXN010000157.1 GCA_030740315.1 Dehalococcoidia bacterium
AGCAGATTGGGGTATCAAGAAGCGCCCCAGGAGATAGGGCAGGACGAAGAACAGGCCCACTGCGAAGAGAAGAGCTACCACCACGGCTCCGGTGGCAGCGCCTTTGGGCATGTCCTCCTCTTCGCCTATTGCCATTTTGGCTGAGTAGAGCAGGGCACGCAGCCCCAATGTAAATGTCTCGGCCAGCATTATGACGCCCCTGCTCATGGGCCACTGTCTCCAGCGTCCGACGTAGATGCTGCTCAGCGACTGAGCTTTAACTGTAATGTCGCCATCGGGGCGCCTTACGGCTATGGCCACATGGTGCTGGCCCCGCATCATCACCCCTTCTATTAGGGCTTGTCCCCCGTAGTGGAACTTCGGTTTCACCCTGCTCCTAAATAAAGAGGAGCGGATATATCCGCTCCTCTTAGGCTACTTTCACCATGGGCCTATTGCAGATTATAGCGGCGCTTGAAGCGCTCCAGCCTGCCGGCGGTATCTACAATACGCCGGGAGCCTGTGTAGAAAGGATGGCACTTACTGCACACCTCCACCTTAAGGCTATCCTTGGTAGCACCGGCATTGAAGGTATTGCCACAGGAACATGAAATCTTGGCGTCCTCAAAGTATGCGGGGTGTATGTCTTTCTTCACTGCGTGTAGTACTCCTTGAATCAGGCTGCGTAAACGCTTACCTTGCGTTTGCCCAGCTTGGTGGCTGGTTCAAACTTCACCCGGCCCTCTATGAGGGCGAACAGAGTATAGTCCCGGCCCAAGCCGACATTAGTTCCGGGGCGGATGCGGGTTCCACGCTGGCGCACCAAGATAGACCCTGCGGTGACTACCTGGCCGTCATACCGTTTGACACCTAGCCGTTTAGACTGGCTGTCCCGGTTGTTCTTGGCCGAGCCCCCCTGCTTCTTGTGGGCCATCTTTCTTGGTCTCCCTCTTGGTCAGTATCTTCTGGATGCTGAGCTTGGTATATAGCTGGCGGTGCCCGGTCTTGTGGTGGTACCGCACCTTAGGTTTGTACTTGAAAACGATAATCTTTTTGCCTTTTTCATCGCCCAAAGAGGTAGCCACAACACGGGCCCCTTTAACCAACGGGGTGCCGATAGTGGTCTTATTACCGTCGGCTATGAGCAGCACACGGTCAAGCTCTACCTTTTCGCCTTCGGCGGCCTGCAGCTTCTCCACCAGCACCGTCTTTCCCGGGCTGACCTTATACTGCTTGCCACCGGTATCAACAATAGCGTAAATGTCAGACCTCCATCTGTCCGTATGGGATTCTATCAGGAAGCCCTTTGCTATGTCAAGGAAAAGGTGCTGTAAGGGCTACTCCCCTGGTTCCGTGGTGATATCATCCGCAATCCCTATTCGTTTGACCGATAGCACCACATAGTTCACCCGTCTGTCCTCCACCAGGTTCTGAAGGCGTTGCTCATCGGGAGTGAGCCTAGAGCGGCCTGACTTCACTTCCCTGACTTCACTTCTATGAAGTCAATCCCTTCGTCATACTTGATACCCACGAAGTCCACCGGCTCACCCAGATAAAAGAGGCGATCGTAGTGGGTAAGTTCATAGGTGGCCAGCAGCTCATGCAGCCGACCGGAGCGGGCGCTCACACTGCTGGTGATGCTATGCAATATATCCCGAGGCAACTGGTTGAGGCAGGAGAGCACCTCCTTAACGGCCGCATCAGACGCCAGTGTAGCGGTGGCCCCGGTGAAGTAGCTCCTCAGGCTCTCCTCCAAGTTTGTCAAATCTGCCGATCGGGGCATGTGCATCCTGATAAGTAGCAAGGCCGTAAGGGCCAGCAGTGCAGCTATTACAATGAGTAGTGGTAGCTCCATTCCGTTGCCTCCCCGAATGTTTGTTGCCATACCTGGTGGCCCAGAAGCACGGCAATTGTAGCATAGGGGATATGAAGGTGCTATAATTCCAAGCTTGGAATGGCGGTAATTACGGTTGGCGAACTGGGCGAGTTCGGGCTAATAGACCACATCAACGGACTGGTATCTGCGGCCAGCCCCTTTGAGGGGGTCGTGCTGGGTATCGGGGATGATACCGCCTGTTGGCGGCCCCGTCTCGGGCTAGAGGTAGCCACTACCGATAGCCTGGTGGAAGGGGTGCACTTCCTCATTGGCTTGGCGGCCCCTGAGGAACTGGGGTGGAAAGCCCTAGCGGTGAACCTGAGCGATGTGGCGGCCATGGGTGGGGTGCCTGGCTATGCCCTGGTGTCCCTGGCCCTGCCCCCCCACACCCCTGTGGAGTGGGTAACCGGCCTTTACCGGGGATTGCTGGACATAGCCCGGACATTCGGGGTCGGTATTGTGGGAGGGGATGTGCACTCCGCCTCTCAGATAGTGGTTACGGCGGCACTGTGGGGCACCATAAATGCGCCGGAACCATTGGCCCGCTCCGGAGCACGGGCCGGGGACCGGATAGCTGTCACCGGCACACTGGGAGCCTCGGCGGGAGGGCTGCGGCTGCTGAAAGAGGGGAGGCCGGTTTACGGGCCCCTGCGGGAGGCCCACCTGCGTCCCCGGCCTCAAATAGAGTCCGGGCAGGGCCTGCTACGCCGCGGCGTAAAGGCAGCCATAGATATCAGCGACGGCCTGCTGGCCGACCTGGGACACCTCTGCCAGTCCAGCGGTGTGGGCGCTTCCGTTGTGGCAGAAATGGTGCCCGTGGACCCAAACCTTAGTGAGGTGTTCGGCAGCGATGCCCTGGCCCTGGCCCTTTCCGGTGGAGAGGACTATCAGCTCCTGTTCACCGCCCCTTCAAACATAATGGAAAAGGTGCAGGCCGAGGTTCCGTTCACCGATATCGGCGAAGTTACCGAGCGAGGCAATGGAGTGGAGGTGGTTGATGCCAGCGGTCAGCCCATAGCCTTGCCGCAGAATGGCTGGCAACACTTTGGCCCCCGTTGAAGTGATAAGCCATAGCGTTGAGGACACTCAGCGTCTGGGGAGACTATTGGGGGAGCAGGCGTGGGGGGGCGAGGCTATCCTGCTGGTAGGGGAGCTGGGTGCGGGAAAGACTTGCCTGGCCCAAGGGGTGGCCCAGGGGCTGGGCATAACCGAACCTGTCCTCAGCCCCTCATTCGTCCTGCTGCGCCAGTACTCCGGACGCCTGCCCATGTACCATGTTGACCTCTACCGTATGGAGCGGATCAGCGAGGTGGTGGACTTGGGGCTGGACGACTATATTTACGGCGACGGCCTGAGCCTAGTTGAGTGGGCGGAGCGGGGAACAGGCCTGTTCCCCTCCGAGCACCTGCTTATTGAACTGGAGCTTCTATCCGAGACCGAGCGTATCCTGCGCTTTCGCCCCAGGGGCATACGCTACCGGGAGGCCGTTGATAAACTCCAAATATCTGCGGGACAGGCGTAGGATGGAACTGGCCATAGACACCTCCCTGAACACAGTCGGCCTAGCCCTGTGCAAGGAAGGAGAGGTAATGGTTGAGCTATCTTGGAATTCGCACCAGAACCAGAGTGTGGAGCTTCTGCCCAATCTGGAGCTTCTGCTGCAACGGGCCGGGGCAGTAATCAGAGATATCGCACTGGTGATGGTGGCACTGGGGCCGGGGGGGTTCAACGGTGTACGGGTGGGTTTGGCCACCGCCAAGGGGCTGTCCCTTGGCCTGGGGGTGCCGATGGTCGGGGTAAGCACGCTAGAGGCCATGGCTTTTCCACTGCGGGGTATTGGGCTGACCCTGTGCCCCGTAATACCCGCCGGGCGAGGCCGGCTTGCGGCGGCCCTGTTCCGAGCATCGCACGGTGAGTGGCGACGGCTGAAAGCGGAGCACCTGACCGCACCGAAGGAACTCGCGTCCACGCTACCCCGGCGTGCCGTCATCTGCGGCCGCCCGCCCCGAGAGGCCCTGGAGGCCCATGGGCGGGTGCCGGTGGCCCCACCACTTTCACCTGCGTCCGGCGTGGCCGCCTTGGGGTGGGAGCGCTACCAGAGGGGCAGGGTGGACAACCCCAGCCGTCTCCGCCCACTGTATCTCAAGCCACCCTCCATCACCTT
>JASLXN010000158.1 GCA_030740315.1 Dehalococcoidia bacterium
CACGGGCCGCCTTGCCGGTAAGGCCGCGTAGATAGTAAAGACGGGCACGCCTCACCCTACCCTTGCGCAGCACCTCCAGCCCTTCCAGGCGAGGGGAATGGAAGAAGAAGGTGCGCTCCACCCCAACACCGCCGGTGAGCCGCCTCACCGTGAACGAGGAGCGTACGCCCCCCTTCTTAACACGGATGACGGTGCCTTGAAAGCCCTGATTGCGCTCACGCTCCCCTTCCACCACCCGTACGGTGACCTTCACCATATCCCCGGGGCCGAAGGCGGGTAGGGAAGCGGGCTTACCTACGTCTATAAGACTGTCCAGTTCCACGGCTCTATTCCTCCCTGGCAGGGAGCGTTACGGCTCCCTCTAACTTCTTTAAAAACTGCCTGTCATCGGGGGTAAGCGGTGCACTCTCCAACAACTCCGGGCGTCGCCTATAGGTGCGCTCCAAGGCCTGCTCCCGCCGCCACCGGCGGACCTGGGCGTGGTCCCCGGAGAGAAGCACCCCAGGCACATCCAGGCCCCGGAACTCAGCGGGTCTAGTATACTGCGGGTACTCCAGCAGGCCCCCACCCCCCCAACCCGCACCACTCAGAGAGTCCTCCTGCAGAGAGAGGGATGATCCCAGGGCGCCCGGCAGCAGGCGGACCACCGCCTCCATCAGCGCCAGGGCAGCCACCTCGCCGCCGCTCAAGACATAGTCACCTATACTAAGCTCCTCATCAGCCACTTGCAGAGCAACGCGCTCGTCCACTCCCTCGTAGCGGCCGCAGAGGACGATGAGGTGCTCTCTGGAGACCATCTCCTGGGCCACGGTCTGGGTGAAGAGACGTCCCTGGGGGCTGAGAAGCACCACTTGGGACTCAGGGCGGCGCAAAGCATCCGTCGCCTCAAAGATGGGCCCCGGCTTCATCACCATCCCCGGCCCACCGCCGAAAGGGTAATCGTCCACCGTACGGTGTTTGTCATGGGTAAAGCCTCTCAAGTCATGCACCGAAATGTTCACCACACCCGTCTCCCGTGCCCGTTTGAGCAGGCCGTAGGAGAGTGGAGAGGTAAACATATATGGGAAAATGCTTATAATGTCGATACGCATGCTATTCCCGTGCCTCGCCCTTTATGACCTCGACGGCATGGGGCAAAGCGGGCAGGATCGTCTCCAGACCCTCCACCACCGCCCTAGGGCTACCGGGAAGGTTGATTATGAGGCTGCGACCCCGAACACCAGCCACCGCCCGGCTAAGCATGGCGTGGGGGGTGTGTGTCCGTCCGTTGCTCCGCATGGCCTCGACCAGGCCGGGGGCGTTGCGATCCACCACCCGCAGGGTGGCCTCCGGGGTAAAATCCCGCGGTCCCAGCCCAGTGCCCCCGGTGGTGAGGATAAGGTCCAGACCCAGCTCATCGGCCCACAGGGACAGGCGGTCCGAGATGGTCTGGGGGTCATCGGGCACCACTTCATAGCGCTCCACTCGGGGGTGGAGTGAGGCCAGGGCGCTCTCCACTGCGGGACCACCAGCATCGGGCCGTTCCCCTCGTGAAGATCGGTCGCTCACCGTAAGAATACCAACTCGCATCATAGTAGCCCTAACATAATACCACAGAGAGGGGATGCAGGGCAGCCAGGCGCAGAATATGCACCGGAGCGCTGTGGGGTTCCTACTATCTGAGACGAGGCAATTCCAAATGCAGCTCGGCAGCAATGTTCTGACTAATTGCTAATTTTTTTTTAAAATTTGGTTTAACAATTTGTTGGACTCAGTATTGACAACTGCAGCAACTTATGTTAGAATCCCCTCCAAGTGGGCTTAGGTCCCACCTCCCATTACTCCCCTCAAAAGTCCCTCCGTGACACATCCCTCGCCACCCAGGCAGCATGTGAATACAGGGCGCAATCAATAGGGGAGGTAGACACGCCTTTGCGGATTGATCCCGTTCGTACAACGGGCGACCATCGCTCGACCGCTCACCTGTCGGTGATGGTGGCTGAGGTGATTGATTTTCTCAGAGTCACCCCCGGCGGTCGGTGGGTAGATTGCACACTTGGTGCGGGTGGCCATGCCGCGGCAATCTTGGACGCCAGCGGGCCGGGAGCGCATCTCTTGGGCCTGGATGCTGACCCTACCGCTCTGGAGGTAGCTCAGTCCACCCTAGCCCCTTACGGCGAGGCCGCCCTACTCATTCAGACCAATTTCTCCCATCTGGAAATCGCCTGTAAGACGCACAAATACCTCCCCGTAGACGGAATCCTCTTTGACCTGGGCATGTCCTCTCTGCAACTTGAGGCCGGCCGTGGCTTTAGCTTCCAGGAAGACGCCCCTCTGGACATGCGCTACGACCCATCACAGGAGCATACTGCAGCGGATATCGTTAACTATTACCCAGAGGCCGAGCTTGCCCGCATACTGTATAAATACGGGGAAGAGCGCCATGCCCGGCGTATCACCCGCCTCATCCTAGAGAACCGCCCCCTATCCACCTCCCGGGAGCTTGCCCAGGTGGTGGGGATAGCACTCGGCGGTGGTAGGAGTAGGCTACACCCAGCCACACGCACTTTCCTGGCACTGCGGCTGGTGGTGAATCAGGAACTGGAGAACCTGGCCAGCGCCTTGGGCCAGGCCCTAAACCTGCTACGCCCGGGCGGACGGCTGGTGATGCTCTCCTATCATTCGCTGGAGGACCGGGTAGTCAAGGATTTTATCCGCCGGGAGAGCCGCAGGTGCCTGTGCCCGTCCCGGACACCCGTTTGCCTCTGTAGCCACATACCCACCCTGTTGCCTGTGAGTCGCAAGGTTTTCACCCCCACCCCTCAGGAAATCAGGAACAACCCGCGTAGCCGATCTGCCAAGCTCCGGGTAGCCGAACGGCTGTAGGGTTGAAGAGATAAATAGAAAAGGAATTAAGGAGGTGCAGTGAGAAGTAAGAAGGTGATTTTTAGTGCCATAGACGTGGGCACTACCAAAGTGGCCGCCATTGTGGCCAATCTGTCGGAGACACAATCCTTCCAGGTCCTTGGTGTTGGTGTTGTGCCTAGCACGGGGTTACGCAAAGGAATCGTCACTAATATTGATGAAGCCAAGGCATCTGTGAGGGACGCGGCCTCCAAGGCAGAGCAGGCCAGTGGCATACCGATGGAGTCCGCATATGTCGGCATCACCGGCAACCACATCTCCTCCATGAACACCCGGAGCGCAATCGCCATTACGCGGGGAGACCAACTGGTGAACACCGATGACCTGAAGCGGGTGCTCCAATCGGCCCGTACGGTCAATGTGGCCAAAGATAGGGAGTTGCTCCACGTCATCCCTCGAGACTATATCCTGGACGGCCACGAGGGAATCAAGAACCCGGTTGGTATGCACGGTTTCCGCCTAGATGCCGACTCCCATGTGGTGACGGCAGCCGCAGCCTCGGTGCGCAACCTGGTCAAGTGCATCCGTGGCGCAGGCGTAGAGGTGGAAGATGTGGTTCTGGAACCCCTGGCCTCAGGAGGCGCTGTGCTGCGCCCGGATGAACGGGCCAACGGCGTTGTGCTTATCGACATTGGCGGAGGCACCACTGATGTGGCCATCTTCAAAGAGGGCAATGTGTGGCATACCACAGTGCTGCCCGTGGGCGGTTACCAGATTACACGGGACATTGCCATCGGACTGGGCATCCCCTTCGAAGTGGCGGAGGGCCTCAAGCTCAAGTATGGCCGGCTGTCCCCAGCCGCTAACGGTGTGGCCGGCTCGTCCGAAGCGCCCACAGGGGTGGAGAACGGTCACGGGATTATGAAACAGGATGTGAACGATATCATCCGGGCACGGGCGGAGGAAATCCTGCGCCTGACCCTGGTGGAGCTACCCGCGGTGGACATCCTGACCGTAGCCCCCTCCGGGGTGGTGCTTACTGGTGGTAGCGCCAAGCTGCCCGGCATGGATGCCCTGTGCAGCGAGGCCTTCCGGGCACCCTGCCGCATAGGAGTACCCCACAACATTCACGGCCTTACTGATT
>JASLXN010000159.1:0-440 GCA_030740315.1 Dehalococcoidia bacterium
AAGTTTTTTGTCTCGTACCTTTGATAATTTGGCATGTGGCTCCTCTCCTTGTCTGTAGCGCCCTTTGAGGCGGCTACAGCATTTCCTGCTGGATGGTCTCCAAAAACGCCTCAACCCTAGTACGAAACTGGCCTGCTGGCATGGTGAACTCCGCCTCCAACATGACCGTGGGGATGCCGTTCTCACGGAGCATAGCCTCCATCTTGGGCATTTCATAGCGGTAGGGGTCACAGAATTTCTGCTGCACAATCACCGCCCCCTGCACCCGCCACTGGCTGGCCAGGTCCAGCACATGGTCCAGGCGCAGGTGCTGGGGCGAAGTAACATCCTTGTGGGGGCAGGGGGGGCGGTCCACATACCGGTCGGCGATGGCTGACAGCATGTCTCCGTTGGGGCTCACATCGCCCCAGAAGTAGCGGGTGCCGTTACAGTGTTCATCC
>JASLXN010000159.1:450-3927 GCA_030740315.1 Dehalococcoidia bacterium
CACCACTACGCATGCCCCGATGGACTCCACAAAGTCCACAATATCCCGGTCATCGCACTCGCTGGCCAGCAAGAGCAGCCGGGGCAGGTTATCTGCAGGGCTTGCCGGGGCCTCCCCCAGGCTGGACACGGTATCCGTCAGCAGCTTATTGTGTTCCGCTTTATCAATCACCATTCCGGAAAGCACTATATCCATAGCCTGGGCACCGCTTATGGGGGGGTTATCCGCTTTGCGCAACTCATATAGCTGGCGAAGCAGACGTCGGTTGGTGTTATAGACATCAACTGCCCGCTCAAGCGACTCATCGGAGATGGGCCTGCCGGTCCATTCGGACACGGCCTTCGCCAGCGCTCCAGTCTCTGCGCCTACACAAGCGCGGGCTGAAACGCGATAAAGGCTGTTGGGGACATACATCTCATAGCTGAAGTTCACGGGGGCGTGACGCAGCCAGCTATCAAAGCTCTGGCGGATGTGCTGGCAGCACCAAGCAGTCACCAGGCCATCCAAATAGTCATAGCGGCCCTGTAGGCCCTGGGCCAGGCAGTCACGGCAGTAGGCACACCACATGGTGGGGAATATATGGCGGTCAGTTATGTCTTGTGGTTCGTGGCTGCCCATAATCCTCACCGGCAGCACGCCCGCTGCATAAAGTACCTCCTCCGGGAGATAGGTGCACATGAAGCCGGCGACGCGTCCCCCCGTCCTAGTTTTCCACTCCTGAGCATACCCGTGCCGGTTTTCTACGATACCCCGGTAGTGATCCAGACCGGCCATGGTTCCCCCTATATCCACAAGAGAATCTGTAGAGAATCATTGTGGCACCACGACAGGGGCTTAGTCAAATCATCCATCCGGCTATCATGCACACAGTGTTTCCGGTACAAGCAGCTTGACTCCGGTTATAGCTCCAAGTATACTGTCTCAAGATGTAATCCAATATGGGGGAGGTTTTAGTATGGCGAAGCGACCCGGTGGCCCGGGTTCCGTGGACTGGGAGGCGAGCCTGCGTGAACTCGGCAAGCGGTGGGGGTCCCGCCGTCCGGGGTTAGGCAGGTACCTTTACCTGATACCCATCGGCATCATCGTTATTATCTGGGGACTCACGGGCATCTACCAAGTGGGACCTGGAGAGAGGGGGGTGGTGCGCCAGTTCGGCGCCCGTATGGCCGGTGATACCGGCCCTGGCTTGCACTATCATGTGCCATGGCCCGTCCAGCGGGTAGATGTGGTTAATGTGGAGTCTGTGCGCACCGCCGAAATAGGCTTCTCTTCCACGGCTCAGAGGGAAAACCAGGGGCCACGGGAGGTGCTGGCCGAGGCCCTGATGCTCACCGGGGATGAGAACGTGGTGAACATCCACGCCATCGTCCAGTACCGGGTACGGGATGCCGGAGACTATGAGTTCAATATCGTCCGCCCCGATGACGCCCTCAAAAGCGCCGCCGAGGTGGCCCTGCGGGGGGTGGTGGGCCGTAACAGCATTGACTATGTATGGACGGAGGCACGTACCGCTGTGGAGAACCAGACCCTAGAGTTCCTACAGGCCCTTATGGACTCCTATGTATCCGGGATTCTGGTGCTGGGCGTCAAACTTCAGGAGGTCGACGCTCCCCAAGAAGTCCGTGACGCATTCCAGGACGTAGCCCGGGCCAGGGAGGATCGGGAGCGGCTGGAGCGGGAGGCCGAGGGCTACGAGAGGGATATAGTGCCCCGTGCTCGGGGCGAGAAGCAAAAACAAATCCAAGAGGCCACAGCCTACAAGGAACAACGCGTACTTCGTGCCCAGGGCGATGCCGATAGATTCCTGGCGGTGCTGAAGGAGTACCGCAAGGCCCCGGATGTCACCCGCCAGCGGCTCTACTTGGAAACGTTGGAAACGGTACTGCCCGGGATTGAGAAGATAATCATTGACCCCGAGGATAAAGGCAATGTCCTGCAGTTCCTCCCGTTGCGGGAGATGGGGGTGACGCCATGAAGAAAGTTCTCATAGTAGCGGCCGTCCTGGCGGTGGTCATCATCGTTCCCCAGACCCTGTTCACCGTGGACCAGACCAAACAGGCCATCGTGCTTCAATTCGGTGATCCTATATCCACCCACATCAACCCCGGTCTCAAAGCGAAGACCCCCTTCTTGCAATCGGTCATCACCTTTGAGAAACGAATCCTGACCAGTGATCCCGGCGCCGGGGAGTACCTATCCTCGGATAAGAAGCGCCTTTTGGTGGACCATGTAAGCCGGTGGCGCATTGGAGACCCGCTGCGCTTCTTCCAGGCGGTCCGGAACGAAAGTGGCGGCACGGAGCGGCTCAAGGCCATCGTCTTTTCGGAGATGAGGGCCGAGCTAGCCCTGCACCCTATAGTGGACATCATATCCGGTAAACGGGAGCAAATAATGGAGACCGTGGCCAGACGTGTGCAGCCCAAGGTGGCCAGCTTCGGCATTGATATTGTGGATGTGCGTATACGCCGGGCCGATTTGCCTGCCGAGGTGCTGAACAGCGTATTCGCCCGCATGCAAGCGGAACGGGACCGGGAAGCCAAGCGGTACAGGGCCGAGGGCGAAGAACAGGCGGCCATAGTCCGAGCCGATGCCGACAGGCAACGTACCATCATCTTGGCCGAGGCCTACAATGAGTCCCAAGTGCTGAGGGGCGATGGAGACGCCGTGGCCACCAACATCTATGCCGAGGCCTTCACCCAGGACAGCGAGTTCTACGCCTTCCTACGCAGCCTGGAAGCCTACGAGAAGTTCCTACCCCAGGATTCCACCTTGGTGCTCAGTACCGACACGGAGTTGTTCAAATACATCGTGAGCCCCAGAGCGCCGGAACAAGAGTGACTATCACCAATCCCCAGGAGCGGTTGGGGCCATCCGATGAGCAAAAGGGCTGCCTGCGGGCAGCCCTTGGCATAATATGACTCCCGGAATAATTAGGACACAATCAAAACAGGGAAAAGGGGTCTGATATAGTGCTGCCTCTGGAGCGTTTCAGGGTGCTGGACCTGACGGAGGGCGGCTACAACCTAGGGGCTAAAGTGCTGGCCGATATGGGCGCCGATGTTATCCGCATTGAACCCCCGGGGGGTAGCCCAACCCGTCTCACCCCGCCCTTCTACCACGATGATCCGCAGCCGGAGAAGAGCCTCTTCTGGTTCGCTTTCAACCTCAACAAGCGAGGCGTAACCCTGAACCTGGACATCCCTGAGGGCAGGGGGCTGTTCCAAAGTTTAGCTAGCAAGGCGAATATTGTCATGGAATCATACAACCCCGGCCATCTGGAGGCGATGGATATTGGCTATAAACAACTCAGCCAGCAAAACCCGGGACTAGTGGTCACCTCCGTGACCCCCTTCGGCCAAACAGGCCGCTTCTCTCAGTTCAAGGCCACAGACATAGTGTCCTGGGCGGAAGGGGGTATGCTGTATCTATCCGGTGACCAGGACAGGCCCCCAGTGCGTATCAGCTTTCCGGTGTCCG
>JASLXN010000015.1 GCA_030740315.1 Dehalococcoidia bacterium
ATCATATGAATATCTGGAAGTGTGGCCCCGAGCAGGTAGCGACCGCGGACTTCCGGGGAGCTATCACCAAGGTTGGAGAAGGCGTCCCTAGCCAGGCTCAGGTGGAGGCAAAGTGGAGGCACTTAAAACCCCTCATCCCACGGCCTCGGCAAGTCGCTTCAGGAAAATATCCCGCCGTCCTCTACGCTGGGGCGATATATCCCGGGAACCGATGATACAGGCGGTGGACTCGAAGAGCACATCAATTATCTTCAGCCCGTTCTTGGCCAGCGTCTGGCCGGTTTGGGTGTTCTCGATAAGGAGGTCAGCATCCTCGGGGAGGAAGGCCTCCGTGGCCCCCCAAGTGGGTATTATGCGGTAGTGGCCCAGGTGATGGTCCCGGGCGAACTTGTCGGCAATATTGACATACTCGGTGGCCACCCGTAGCCCTACCAACCGGCCCGACTCCACAAGGCCTCTCAGCTCCACCGCCGAGGATACAGGCACATCACCGCAGACTACGGCCACCACTCGCACCCATCCGAAACCCAGCTCCAGCAACTGGTCCACGGGGCTGGAGGGGAACTGGCACAGGTGGTCGCGCAGCCAGTCTTTACCGGTGAGAGCAACATCAAAGTTGCCGCAGGCCACCAGTAATGGCATATCCTGGGGCCGGATGACCTTGGCAGCCACCCCCTCCATCCCGAGGTCCGGGCGTCCCTTCCCGGAGGCGTAGCCGGCCACCTTGAGTCCGGCCTTACGTAGAAAGTCAACCGAAGGCTCCTTCTGGTGGCCGTCTGGTACGGCAAGGCGCAGCCAGTCATCCCCGTTAAGGGAAGGCCAGTCCAGAGACTTCTCTTTAGGCCCCTGAGGGCTATCCTTAGGTGGGGAAGCTGACAGCAGGCTGGATATAGCCCAGGACATATCTTTGCTCTGCCAGCTATCCCTGTTGGCGATGAGATATGCTGTTGTGTTACACAGGGGAGACAGTGGCACAAGGCCCCGCGCCTCCAGGCAGGATGCCGAGGGTGCGTGCAACACCACTAAGTCAGCGTCCTCAGGGGGGTACACTTCAACCGCACCCCACAGTGGGACGATCCGGAAATGCTTAAGCCGTAGCTGCATCGCCGCTTTACGTGCTAGGTTGGGGTATTCTCCGGCCACCATCAGTAGCGTACCGTTCCGTCTCAGGTCTGCCGTGGAGCCCCATGGAGACAGGCTGCTGGAGGCGAGGAAGAGCTGTCCACCGCCGTAGCCAAGCTCCCTGACTTTTACCAGGGGGCTCTGAGGGTAGCGGGCCAGTATTTCATCCACCCAGTCCAGGCCACATATCCCGATGTCGTAGTTTCCAATGGCCACTTGGACCGGGATGTCCTTCTCCTGAAAGACCTTGACCTCTAATCCGGTTAACCCGGTGGTGGGGCGGTAGGAGCGCGATCCGGACTCGTAATCTTTAAGGCCCCACCCTGCCTTCTCCAGATAAGAGCCGGAGGCGGACTGAAGTCGCCCCTTAGGCAGGGCTATTTTTAGCATCCCAGCCCTCTTTCAACGCACGCACCACCTCCTCTGGGGAGGCAAAGCAGCCCTTGCCCGACATAATGTAAACAGGCCCCTTCCGGACCACCACGGAGATAACCGGTGGGCCCATTGGTTCGCCTGCCACCATCTCGGCGGCGATGCCCTGGGCGTGCATCTCTCCGGCAAGGGAGAAGGCCAAAGTCCAACAGCCATCATCGGCCTGAATCGATATCGGATAATGAGAGACAGGACCAGGTACCAGGGACATTATCCTGTTGACATAAAGAGCAAACCCCGTGGCGGGCACAGCATTGCCGCCCAGCAGGGGTATAAGGTTATCGTAGCGGCCGCCACCCCCCACCCGCACGTCCCCGCTGTAGAAGTGGAACACCGCTCCAGTGTAGTACTCAAAGCCGCGTCCCAGACCCAAATCTATCACATAGGGGCAATTTAGTGAGGTGAGCAGCCCGGCTATGGATGAGAACTCCTCTATGGGATGCCGAAGAGTGGGCAAGTGTGGCAGCAGAACGGAGCCAAGGTTCTCCAGGAATCCCGGTGACCGACCCGCCAAATTCGCCAGGTCTAGGGCTTCCCCCAACTCAGGGCGGGATTCCCGCAACCTTTGCAATAGTAGTCCGTCTCGAGCGGTAAGGCGATCAATCTCCTCTTCCTCGGTCACTCCCAGTTCATCCAGAAGGGAGCGCAGTAACCCCATATGGCCGAGACGTAACTCAGGCTTCAAGCCCAAGCCTTCCAGCACCTCCAGGGCCAGTGACACGAGCTCCACCTCTGCCTGAGGAGATCGGCCCCCCATCACCTCAACGCCGGCCTGCCAGTTCTCACGGGAGTCTGTGCCGGTGGCCCCGAAGGAGAGGACATTTTGAACATAGAAAAGCCGTGTGGTGGGGCGATGGGCCATCTCGGTGATATACAGCCGGACAGCGGGAATGGTACCGTCCGGACGCAGGACCACCCTCTCGCCGCTCCAGCCATCCCAATCAAGGAAGGAATACACTCGGTTGAGCATATCAGGTGTGAGGGTGCCGGTGGCTGTAAACAGGTGCAGGTACTCTAATAAGGGCGTCCTTATCTCCTGGTAACCCCACTGAGCACAGCGCTGCCTAAACCTGTCCTCAATGTAGCGGAACTGGGCCATGTCCTGTGGTAGCATGTCGCGCATTCCACGGCACTTATCCATACCGAGTCGTAATTCTACACTAATTGCTTGCCACCTTCAATTAAAGATAGGAAGAAAACCCTTGACGCCCCTCGGGGGCGTTGACACAGTATGCCGGAATGAGCATAATTTAGGCCAGAATTTTATCGATAAGGACTGGCTTTAGGAGGTGTCAATTAATGAGCACTGTGGACTTTATTTCCCTTACCAGCGCTATAGTCCCTGAGCGCACCGCTCTGGTGGTGGAGGGCGAGCGCTTCTCTTTCTACCAAGTAGCGGAGCGCTCCAACAAAGTAGCCAACGCCCTGCGAAGCTTGGGGGTGGGCCACGGGGACAAAGTGGCCATGATGGATGTTAACTGTGCCCAGTTCGTGGAGGCCTACTTCGGCACCGCCCGGTTGGGGGCTGTTTTCGTTCCTATGAACTACCGTGCCAGGCAAGATGAACTCAGCTATCTACTGCAGCACTCGGAGACCTCGGTGGTAATCGTGGGGGAGCGCTATGTGGATCTGGTGAACTCGGCCAAAAGTGAAGCTCCCGGCGTGAAGCACTTTGTGGTCCTGGGCAAGGCGCAGTCCGGTATGCTCTCATATGAGGATATCATCTCTGCTGCCTCCGATGACGAGGTGTTCCCCGATTTAGTACCGGAGGATGTGACCCTGCTCCTGTACACTGCCGGCACCACAGGGCGCCCGAAGGGCGTGCCGCTGACCCACGGCAGCTTTGAGTCATATATGGCGGAGAACGTTTCCCCACCGGACATGGAGATAGAGGAGACTAATCTGCTGGCAGTTCCCCTGTACCATGTGGCCGGCTTTCAGGCGGTGCTGGCCGCCATCTACGGCGGTCGCACCCTAGCCATGATGGGCCAGTTTGACGAGGAGGGATGGCTTACCATCGTGGAGCGTGAGAGGGTCAACCGTGCCATGTTGGTGCCCACCATGCTCAAACGCGTCATAGACCATCCCAGCTTCGGTAAGCATGACCTGTCCAGCCTACGGCTGGTGACCTATGGGGCCGCCTCCATGCCTCTAGAGGTTATCAAGAAGGCTATAAATGTAATGCCTGGTGTGAAGTTCATTAACGCCTTCGGCCAGACAGAGACATCTTCAACGGTGCTGGCCTTGGGGCCTGAGGACCATGACCTATCAGGAACCCCCAAGGAGGTGGAAAAGAAACTGCAGCGGCTGTCATCCTCCATCGGGAAACCCCTTCCAGGGGCAGAGGTGGCTGTCCTAGACGAGGATGGCAATCTTGTTGGGCCCAATAAGGCGGGGGTGATTGCAGTGCGGGGACAGCGGGTGATGAGCGGATATTGGAAAGACAGCGAGAAGACTGCACAGTCCATGACGACCTCCGGCTGGCTAAAAACGGGCGATATGGGCTGGCAGGACGAGGACGGCTACTTCTTTTTGGCGGGCCGCGGCGACGACATGATTATCCGCGGTGGAGAGAACATCTCCCCCGAGGAGGTGGAGCAGGTGCTTCAGGCCCACCCTAAAGTGGAGGAGGCCGCCGTCATCGGCGTTACCGACCCCGAATGGGGCCAGCAGCCCAAGGCTGTGGTGGTGCTAAAAGCGGGCCAGCAAGCTGCCTCTGAGGAACTTATGGAGCATTGCCGCAGCAATTTGGCCAGCTTCAAACGACCCCGCGATGTGGTGTTTGTCGGTTCTCTGCCACGCAACCCCATGGGAAAGGTCATACGTAAGGCCTTGAGGGAGATGTACGGCTAGGCTTAGGGGCGGCCTTTCTCAACTTACTGTGATTAGGCGGCTGTATCCCAGCGGCTTTGAGACCAGTTGCCAGGTGCTAAAATGTAGTGGGGCTGGGTTCGAAGTCACCGGATATAGTCCCATGGACGGGGGGGGAGGGGCGGTAGGGGTGGAAAAAGGGTTGTAAAGCGACCTTTGATTAGACACTGAGGAGGCACATAATGGCAGGCAAATCAATACGATGGCTCGGCCACGCCACTTTCATAATCAACACCCCCGGGGGAAAGACCATAGTTACTGACCCGTGGATTGAGGGCAACCCCTCGTGTCCTATTACTCTAGGGGATATCAAGCAGGCACACCTGGTGCTGGTGAGCCATGACCATTTTGACCATTCTGTCAATGCCGTGGACATCGCCAAGGCTACCGGGGCCATCGTAGCTGCTATGCCAGAGACGGTGGGCCGCTTTCAGCAGGAGCTGGAGTTGCCACAGGAACAAGTGGTCAACGGCATGGGCATGAATATTGGCGGCAGTGTGGTCGTTGATGGTATAACCATAACCATGGTGGAGGCCTTCCACTCCTCCGCAACCGGTGCCCCGGCTGGATGGATTATGCGGATGGAGGATGGTGCTCACATCTATCATGCCGGCGATACCGGTATCTTCCAGAACATGAAGCTACTGGGCGAGCTTTATCCACTGGATCTGGCCCTACTGCCCGTGGGTAGTTGCTTTACTATGGACTGGGTGCAGGCGGCACGCGCCACTGCCCTGCTGTCCCCCAAAAAGGTTATTCCCATGCACTACAAGACCTTTCCTATCTTAGAGCAGACGGCCGACCGCTTTGCAGAACTGGCCAAAAAAGAGGCGCCAGAGACAAAGGTGGTAGTGCTGGAGGCCGGCTCCGAGTATACCTGGTAGGCAAGCGATATAAACAACGGTGGCTGAACCGTCTACCCCGGGGTGGTGGGGCACTACCTTTGGCTCCCTTAAGAATAGGGAGTACCGCTGGTTCTGGATGGGGGTGGTGCTGGATTTCGCGGCCCTCCAGATGCAGATACTGGCTCGGGGATGGCTAGTATACCAGATGACCTCCTCCCCTCTGGCCCTGGGGTTGGTAACGGTGGGTTGGGGTCTACCGGTGCTGCTTTTCTCCCTGGTCGGCGGCGCCGTGGTGGACAGGGTCCCCAAACGCCGTATTATCATCGGCACTGAGGCCATTTTCTCCCTGGTGTCGTTTCTGGTGGCGGGGCTTATCCTGTCCGCCAGCGTCGCTTTGTGGCACCTGGTTAGCGCCGCTGTTGTCATGGGTCTGGCATTTACCCTCAACGGCCCCGCACGAATGTCTTTCATACCGGAGTTGGTGGAGAAGGACGGCATGATGAACGCCTACGCCCTCAACTACGCTGGGCTAAACCTGATGCGTGTGGCGGCACCGGCCATCGGCGGCCTACTGGTGGCGGTGATTGGAGTCGGCTGGGTTTATCTCCTAACCGCATTTCTCTACGGCCTGTCAACCCTCACTTTGACACTGGTGGGAGTGAAGGGGGAGAGCAACCACCAGGGCACATCGCTGGCAACCGACCTGCGCTATGTTATGAGCTTTGTGCGGGGGAGCCCCACTGTACCCTACCTGTTGGGAATGTTCTTAGGCGTCAGCGTGCTGGCCATGCCGTATATGTTCCTGCTGCCGGTGTTCGCAGCCGATGTTCTCCGAGTGGGGGAGGTAGGGTTGGGCTGGATGATGGCCACAATGGGGTTGGGGGCTGTGGTGGGGACCCTTGCGGTGGCTAGCCTAGGGGACTATCGGAGAAAGGGATTACTGCTGCTGGGGTTAGCCTTACTCTTCGGCCTCAGCCTGCTGCTGTTCTCTCTTTCAACGGTATTCGCCCTATCGCTCATCGCTCTGCTGATGGTGGGGGCGGGCAATATGGGTTACATGGCGGTGAACCAGGCTCTGCTGCAGAGTCATACCCCCTCGGAGCTGCGGGGTAGGGTGAGTAGCCTGACAATGTTCAGCTTTGGTATGGCCACGCTTGGGGTGCTGGGGTTCAGCGCTCTGGCAGAGGTGTGGGGAGCACCACTTTCGGTGGGGATGGGGGGGGTTACCCTGCTGGTGGTCGCCCTGCTATCGGTACTGCGCCCCTGCCTGCGCAATATACGATAGCCTTTTTGGCTCAGACACCAGCCCAATTAAATCATTCTGGAATTGCAAGCTCCCCAGGCACCCCAATTCTTCCCACTCGCCCGCTCAGATTCTAATTCTGTGGGGGCAAAGCCTCTCAACTCCCTGTAGAAAGGTGAAACATCCATAAAAGCCCACCCTCCCTCACCGGTGGCGGGGCAAATAGTAGCTCTGATTTAGGCTGTCAACTCGATGTCATTTCTCTTGGGGGACGGAAAATCTTAACCCCAGTTATAGGGTAAAACATCTTCAGGAACTCCCTGCTGTCCGAAGGGTTCCGGATTCCTTTGGAGAGACTGTTGAAGGACGAGAACTCCGGGGTAGGTGCTATTAACCCTGTCGGGACTTCTCCAGTCCCTTGCGGTTGATGGAGCGGGTGTAGTCGTCCCAGGCGTTATCATCGTCCGGTTTTTTACGCTGGATGCTGAAGTGGCAGGTGGGGTGCCCGGAAGGCATCCCGTAGTCAAAGGCTATTTGGAAGCCCCCCATTATCTCTGCGGCCGCCTGAAGCTCACCCTCCACCAGGTAACGTTGTATGCGGCAGTCTATCGGGGAGTATATGTCCTGAAGCGGACACCATTGGATGTGAAAAGAGCAAGAGTCCTCGTCGTCTATTAATGGCTCCTCAACCGAGGCATACAACACTTCGTTAATCCAAGTAAAGAAAGCCGAGGCCCTCTCGACATCCGTCATGTCGGGTGGGAACTCCACTCCCTGTAGCATCACCTCGGCTATTTTGCGGCCTACTCCAACCAGGGCGGCTGCGGCCACTTCCTGGCCCCTTTCTCCGAATTCCCGCTCCACAGCTTGGAGCATCTCTAGCAGTGCCCGTGACATTACTGACCCGAAGACAGCCATGGTAGCCGGGTCATAATCCTTCCGCGATAGTGCGTTCCGGCGGAAGCACTCCACCGCCTTGGCAAACGGCATGTTGAAGCCTACCTTGCGGCGTTCCTCTTGGCTTAGCTGCCTGGGCATAACGATTCTCCTTTTATGGATAGGCAAAATGCTGGTTAAGATTATTCTGGCATATGGCAAGGGGGGCGTCAAAAAGGCCTAAGCCGTTGCGCCGGTCAGTGGCCGTTTTCGTTGGAGATACGGCGCAGTTCCCGCAAGAGCAGTGGGCTGGGGGTGCCATCGGCGCACAGGGCCACCCTCTACTCACGAGGCCCGGCCTCGTACCAGTGGCGCAGGGCCTCGGCGGTGTTCTCCGGAAGGTATCAATGACGCTGGTCTGGAAGCCGATTTCAGCCCCGGCCCTATCGGAGGGCAGGCGGGAGCGCAGGGGGTACACATGCATATGCCACCTGAAGCTCTTGCGGGCCTGCTCCATGGCGGCGAAGGGGGCCATGTGCATGGCGATGTTGAGGTCTGTGATTCCACGGTATAGAAACAAGGCACGGAAGATACCCAGCACCTGGCGCATAAGATGTTTGCGCTGGGCGGGGGTGCTCTGCATGATATGAGATAGGTCATCGTTGGGGAAGACTAGCAACTCATATCAGCAGGTAGGTGCAAAGGCGGCCAGCACCACCACATCGTTGTCAAAGATAAGGCGGCGGCCATCCTCCCGCTCCTCCTGCAACAGGATGTCAAAGGGGTGTTGCCCCACTGCTTCTGTAATCTCAAGGCATCGTCGCCACTCGCGCTCCTGAACAGGGTCCGAAACAGAGGTGACGCCCTTGCGCTGTGAGTGGGGGTGCTGCTGCGAGGCCCCGGCGAAGGCGCCCCAGTTGGTGAAGTCCATGAAAGCGATTACATCCTCGTCCCGGGAACATCTCTCGGCAAGGTCGTAGGAGGACTCTATCATCATCTCCATGTCTTCAAAGTAGAGGTCAGAGAGCAGCACCTGGTGCTGGGAAAAGGGCGGGTAAATTGTGATCCAGTCGTACTTCTCCCAGGGGTAGAGATTGGGCACTGACACCGCACCGCCAGAGTGCTGAATCCGGGGCTGCGGGGTGGCGGTGGCGTAATCGCAAAAGCTGCATTGGTTTATCGGACGCATATCCAGTTCCATCGATATGCCGATGGTCCTGCGAGCGCGCTCCGGCGAGATTTTGGACACATTGCCGGAAATGGGGTCAACCCGGGTGAGGAAAGGGCGGCCTCGAGAGACGCCGTTCACAGAGAAGCTGGCTGTCAGCCCCTGGAACTCTCGGAGAAAGCCGACCAAGCCCTCCTTTCATTACTCGCTGAAAGCCGATTTCGACGAATTATAACAAGTATTTTGAAACCAAGTCAATAACTTTTTGCCAGAATACGGCGCTGAAACGGGAAAGATTCCTGATACCTGTCTGCCTGGCTAATGGCCATTCTTCCTGACTTGTGGCACGGCGGCCGCCACCTTACAATACACTTAGAATGAGGTCAGCTTGAAAGCCGCTGAGCTACTGCTAAAGTGCCTGGAGGCGGAGGGGGTGGAGTGTTTGTTCGGCCTTCCCGGAGAGGAAACCCTGGGGCTGTTGGATGCCCTTTCTCGCAGCCCCATCAAGTTCGTCCTCACCCGACACGAGGTTGGGGCAGCGTTTATGGCCGGCGTCTATGGCCGCTTGACCGGCAAGCCGGGGGTGTGTTTCTCCACTCTTGGCCCCGGCGCCACCAACCTGCTCACCGGTGTGGCCAATGCCTACTTGGACCGCTCCCCGTTGGTGGCCATCACTGGGCAGGCATCCTTAGGGAAGTCCCATAAGGAGGCCCACCAGTACATAGATGTGGTGGAGATATTCCGCCCGGTTACCAAATGGAACGCCCGTATAGAACGGGGGGAAGCTATCCCGGAGATGGTGCGCAAGGCCTTCAAAGAGGCGGTTATGGAAAAGCCCGGGGCCACGCACTTAGAGTTGCCCGATGATGTGGCCGACGAAGAGGCAAACGGTGGACCACTGCAGCACACCGGCGTGGTATACCCCATGCCCGCCGAGACTGCCATATTCCAGGCGGCCCAACTGATTCAGGAGGCCAGCTATCCTGTGGCCCTGGCTGGACACGGTGTCATACGGCGTGAGGCCGGGAGGAAGTTGAGTGAGTTCGCCCACCGTCTGGGGGTGCCTGTGGCCCACACCTTTATGGGCAATGGTGCTATGGACTACCGCGACTACCTCTCACTGCTCACGGTGGGCTTGCACCAAAGGGATTGGGTGATGTGCGGCCTGGAAAAGGCGGATGTGATTATCGCAGTGGGCTACGACCAGGTCGAGTACGGGCCCGATCTCTGGAACGGCAACGGCGACAAGAAGATTATCCATATTGACACTACCCCCGCAGAGGTGGACGAGTTCTACCAGCCGGCGGTGGAGATTGTGGGTGAAATCGGGGATGCCCTTTCAGCTCTTTCGGCAGCCTGTCCGCTGCGCCAAGGGGTGCCCTCCGGGCCGGCAGTGCTCCGGGAGGTCGTACTCCAGGAGCTGGAGGACTTTAGGAGCGATGACTCCTTTCCCCTCAAGCCGCAACGGATAATCTCCGACCTCCGTTGCGGCATGGGGGACGAAGATATTCTGCTCTCTGACGTGGGTGCCCATAAGGTATGGCTGGCCCGTCTGTTCCCCACTGCCAAGACCAACAGCGTTGTCATATCTAACGGCCTGGCGTCTATGGGGGTGGCCCTACCGGGGGCCATAGCTGCCAAGCTGGCCTTCCCGCACCGGCAGGTGTTGGCCGTGGTAGGCGACGGGGGTTTTATGATGACCGTCGCCGAGCTTGAGACCGCTCGCCGCTTGGGGCTTGCCTTCGTGGTTCTTGTATGGGTGGACTCCGGCTATGGCCTCATCTCTTGGAAGGAGATGAAACGCTATGAGCATGACTTCGGAACCTCCTTCACTAACCCGGACTTCGCCCTGCTGGCCCGCTCTATGGGGCTACCCGGTTTCCGCATAGAGACCGCCTCACAGCTATTGCCTACGTTGCGGCAGGCCATGGGGATGGGCCAGCCGGTGGTGATAGAGGTGCCCGTGGACTACTCGGAGAACCTGCGCCTCACGGAGCGGCTGGGCCACTTAACCTGCCCTGTATAACCCCTCCTCAGCCTCAGGGCGACACAGATGTGGCCTGCCCTTACTCCTACCTGCCCAAGCTAAATCTCCTGGGGGATCCCCCAGACCTCCGCGCTTATTCAGGCCGCTCATGGTTAGATAGGCCCCTCGGCAGGCTCAGGACAGTGCTTACCATGGCGGTTATTACTCTCTTAGCAATGAAGGGGACCTGAGGGGTCTCACCCTTCTAAGCTTACTGGGAGAGCGTTTGGGACTAACAGGGCCTCCCTTACCCTGTAGAGGGGATTAATTTGACAAGCTACTTATATGACTCTTATCATATGACAAAATATTACCGAAGGATTGTGTATTGCTCAACGGATACCGCATATTAGACCTCAGCGATGATAAGGGCCTGTTCTGCGGTAAACTGCTGGCTGATATGGGCGCTGAGGTGGTGAAGGTGGAGAGACCGGGAGGAGACCCCGCCCGCATGATTGGCCCCTTCTACCAGGACGACCCTCATCCAGGTAAAAGCCTATTCTGGTTTGCCTTCTGCCAGGGCAAACAGGGCGTTACTCTGAATTTGGAGGAGCAGCGTGGTCGGGACCTGTTAAAGAACTTGGCAGCAAAGGCTGATGCTGTTATTGAGTCTTTTCCCATCGGATACCTTGACTCAATTGGAGTGGGCTATGATGCCCTCACGGAGGTCAATCCCACCCTGGTGTACACTACCGTCACCCCGTTCGGTACCACAGGCCCCTACAAGGACTACAAGGGGCCGGATATCGTAGCCATGGCCATGAGCGGCTACATGTCCCTGTGCGGAGATACAGATAGAGCCCCAGTGCGGGATAGCTTTCCTATAGCCTACCCAATCGCTGGCACGGAGGCCGCTGCTGGCACGGTCATGGCTCTGTTCCACAGAGGACGCACCGGTAAGGGTCAGCGGGTGGATGCCTCAGCCCAGCAATCCTCGGTGAGCTTGAGTGCTAATGCCCCCGCCTTTCAAGACATTAATCAGCGCCGACTCAGACGTTCGGGCCAGTTTCGGGGAGAGCTTCTGGCCGCCATCCCAGAACGGCAGGTATGGCCGTGTAAGGACGGTTTTATCTGCTTCGCCATATACGGCGGCGCTACTGGCGCCCGTGTGAACCAAGCTTTGGTGGACTGGATGGATAGCGAGGGCATGGCCGATGAATTTCTTCGCGGGATAGACTGGAAAGCCCTGGATATGTCCACAGTGACCCGCGAATGGATGGAGCCCGTGGAGGATAGGCTGGGGGCCTTTTTCCTAACCCATACCAAGAATGAGATGCTACAGGGTGCGCTGGAGCGCCGTCTTATTCTCCTTCCGGTGTATGACATGACGGATATCATCAATGATCCGCAGCTACAGTCACGCGGCTACTGGATGGATGTGGAGCACCCTGAACTGGGCCGTTCCATCACCTATCCTGGAGCGTTTATCCAGTCCAGACCGACTCCGGTGCAGCCCGGAAAACGAGCGCCCATGGTGGGTGAACATAACCGGGAAGTCTACGGGGGGTGGTTGGGGCTTACTGTAGATGAGATAGATGCGCTAAAGCAGCAGGGGGTGATTTAGCATGTCAGGTATCTTTGACGGCATTAAAGTGGCGGATTTTACCCACTTCGGCATAGGCCCCATGACCGGCCGCTACTTGGCGGACCACGGGGCAACCGTGGTGCATGTCGAGTCAGCTACCCGGCCTGACTCGGTGCGCACCTCGCCACCCTTTAGGGATGGCGCGGTGGGTCTCAACCGCGGCGGATTCTTTGCCAGCCTCAACACTAGTAAAATGGGACTCTCTCTCAACCTGAAGACGGAGCGTGGTGTAGAACTGGCCAAGAAACTGGCTGCCTGGGCGGATGTGGTGGTCGAAAACTTCGCCCCCGGGGTAATGGTGCGCATGGGACTGGGTTACGATGACATTATTAAGGTCAACCCCGCCCTGGTGATGATAAGCTTGACTAACTTGGGCCAGACCGGCCCTTACGCCGGGCACCCCGGCACCGGAACGGTAGCCCAGGCCGTTGCAGGGCTGGTACATGGGATGGGCTGGCCCGACAGAGGCCCGGTAACTCCCTTTGGGGCCATTCCCGACTTCGTGGCACCCTACTTCGGCGCGCTGGCCGTAAGCGCAGCTCTGGATCAACGCCGCCGCACCGGAAAGGGCCAGTATATAGACCTTTCCCAGTTTGAAATCTCCTCCTGGCTCATCGCTCCTGTCATCCTAGACCGTATTGCCAACGACCGGGAGGCAGTGCGGATGGGTAATCGCGATCCACATTTTACCCCTCATGGGGCTTTCCCCTGTCAGGGAGATGACCGTTGGCTGACAATCGCCTGCACTACCGATGCGGAGTGGCAGTCCCTTTGCCAGATTATGGGACGACCGGAGTTGGCCTCGGACCCTAGCTTCGCTACCCTGAAGGCCCGTCAGGACAACGAGGATGAGTTGGAAAGGACTATCTCCACCTGGACACGGGAGCGTTCCGCTCACGATACCATGCATTTACTTCAGAGAGCGGGTGTCCCCGCCGGTGTGGTGGAGGATATGGCTGAAATCTACCAGGATCCCCAGTTAGAGCACCGGCAGCATTTCCCTCTTGTAGACCATCCGGAAATAGGTCCTCATCGCCCTCAAGGTCACGGGGTGCGTTTTTCTGAGACACCCTCAGAAATTAAACGGGCACCCCTGGTGGGGGAGCACAATGAGGAGGTGATACGGGGCCTTCTGGGCCTTTCCGAGGAAGAGTATGTGAATCTGGCGCTGGAGCGGGTAATAGAGTAGCCGCGGTCCCGCCGGGGGCGGGTTGTTTGCTATTCCTGCCTGCCCTGTTGTCCTTTAGATAACCCCGCCATCGCGGAAGCGGGAGATTTCATCCCGGCTATACCCGCCGACCTCCAGCAGCACATCCTCCGTGTGCTGACCGAACATTGGTGATGGTCCCTGCACCTTGGCCGGTGAATAATGGACGTGAAAAGGGGTGCCGGTTGTTCCTGCCAGCGAGGAGATGTTGATTATGCAGCCGCTGCGCCGGTCCAGCATATCGGAGAGCACCGCCTGGGTGCAGTTGAAAGCGCCCTTCAGGTGAATGGAGAGTAACCGGTCCCAGGCCTCCTCCGTTATCTCCAAAAAAGGCTTGTAGTCCCCGATTCCCGCATTGTTTACCAGGATGTCTATGCGCCCCAGCTCGGCCACTGCCCTGGCGACCATGTCCTGTGTCTCCATGGTGCTGGACACGTCGGCCTTAATAGACAGCCCCGTTACACCCGCTGAGCACACTTTTTCTGCGGTTGCCACCGCTGTTTCCTCGTTGATATCGCCCACTGCCACAGCGGCCCCCTCCGTGGCGAACGTCACGGCTATGGCCCTGCCAATGCCAGACCCCGCCCCTGTAACCAGCGCTACCTTGCCTTCTAGTCTCATGACCACCCCCTTTTATTTTGATTCATGCTCCATGGATACCGCAGCCGGGCCGTGCTCACCTTCTTGCCCGACCCGCCGCGCATGGTTCGACAGGCTCTCCGTAGGAGTCCGGTCCGAACGAAGTATCGGACTCTCTGAAGAAGTCCGGAGTCCTTCGGACCGCAAGGCGGAGAATCCTTCAGACACCATGGCGGCTATGAGACCGCCGCCCTGAGCCAGTCCGAAGGGCGAGAGGTCTCATCCGGACTCATCTGGTAGCTCCGTCCCGGGCTTCTTCTCCCGCCACCATTGTTTGAGGCGCTGCGCTATCTCCTTCTCATAGCCCTGCTCCGCCGGGTAGTAAAAGCGCCGGCCCTGGAGCGATTGGGGCAGAAAGTCCATATTCACGAAATGGCCCTCAAAATCATGGGCGTACTTGTATCCTTTGCCGTATCCCTTCTGCTTCATCAGGCCGGTCACCGGGTTACGCAGGTGCAGGGGCACCGGCTGGTGTCGGCTCTTCCTCACCTCCTCCCGGGCACGGTTGAGGGCGGCGTAAGCAGTGTTGCTCTTGGGAGCGGTGGCCAGGTAAACGGTGGCTTCGGCCAGGGGGATGGCCCCTTCTGGCATGCCGACGAAGTGCACCGCCTGGTAGGCGGCCACCGCCATCGGCAGCCCCTGGGGTTCGGCCAGCCCGATGTCCTCCGCCGCCAGGATTACCAGTCTGCGGGCGATGAACAGGGGATCCTCCCCGGCCTCTATCATGCGGGTCAACCAGTATACTGCGGCATCAGGGTCCGAGCCCCGGACGGACTTGATAAAGGCGGAGATGGTGTCATAGTGCTGGTCGCCCGCCTTATCGTAGAGCAAGGCCGGCTTCTGTACGGCATCAACAATAGTGTCCAGGGGGATATGCCGCACCCCATCGGGGCCGGGAGGCGTTGCGGTAGCGGCCAGCTCCAGGGTGTTGAGGGCCACCCGGGCGTCGCCTCCCGCCATCTCCACCAGGAAGTCCATGGCCTCTCCGGCCATCTCCACCTTCAGCCCCCGCAGCCCCCTCTCCGAATCCTTGAGCGCCCACTCCACGATGCTGCTGACCTCCTCCCGTGTCAGAGGCTCCAGCGAGAACACCCGGCTGCGGGAGAGCAGCGGGGAGACCACCTCAAACGAAGGGTTCTCGGTGGTGGCCCCGATGAAGGTCACCACCCCCTCCTCCACATGGGGCAGGATGACATCCTGCTGTGCCTTGTTGAACCGATGGATTTCATCCACAAAGAGGATGGTGCGCCTGCTGTACATGGCGCGGCGTTGGCGGGCCTCCTCCACTATGCGGCGGAGGTCGGCCACGCCGGCGGTTACGGCGCTGACAGGCTCAAAGTGGGAGCGGGTAAGGGAGGAGATGAGAAAAGCCAGGGTGGTCTTGCCGCTGCCCGGAGGCCCCCACAGCACCATGGATGGCACCTGGTCAGCCTCAATGGCTTTGCGTAGCACCCTTTCCGGTGCCACCAGATGCGCCTGGCCCACGAACTCATCGAAGCTCCTGGGGCGCATGCGGGCGGCCAAGGGGGCCTCCCTGGCGGTCTGCTCACGGCGCTGCTGCTCAAACAGGTCCACCGGAACCTCCACGCAACCATTGTAGCACGCAGGCCCCGGGTAATCAGGACAGGGCCGTGGGGCGGGGTGGCTGCGGCCTCTGGCCGGTGATGAAGCGCTCCAGTCCGTCCGACATATCGGGGTCAGTCAGGCTGCCCCGATGAAGCCGCTTCTCCAGTTCCAGCCCCTCGGATAGCGACAAAGACAGTCCCTGGTATGCGCAGAGCCGGTCTGTGCGCAAGCTGGCCTGGGGATAGGCGGACATGACGGCGGCCAGCTCCAGTGCGCGGCCCAGGGCCTGCCCCTGGGGCACCACCTCCTGCACCAGCCCCATGCTGAGGGCTTGGGAGGCATCTATCTGTACGCCGGTCTCAATCAGGTAGAGGGCGTTGCCCAGGCCCACTATCCGGGGTAGACGCTGGGTGCCACCGTCTATCAGCGGCACACCCCAGCGGCGGTTGAGGACCCCGAAGGTGCCGGTGCTGTCGGCTATGCGGAAATCGCACCAGCAGGCCAGCTCCAGGCCACCGGCCAGACAGTAGCCGTTTATGGCGGCGATGACGGGTTTGGGCAGGTCAGTGATACGGCTGACACCCATGGGGCCTGTTGCCTCGGCCCCGGGGCGTTGTAGCAGGCCGTCAAGGGCCTTGAGGTCGGCACCGGCGCAGAAGGACAGGTCTCCGGCGCCGATGATGATGAGCGCATCCAGGTATTCGTCCCGGCGGAACTCGTCCACCGCTTTCAGCAGCAACCCCGCCGTTTCACCGTCCACGGCGTTGCGCACCTGGGGACGGTTGATGGTTACAATGAAGCTACGGCCTCTGACTTCGGTGACCACTTTGCTCACGGTTCCTCCTCCACCGGGCAGGACTGCTGCCCAGTGGTGTACTTGCCCACATTATATGGCCTGTAGGCCTCGGCAGGAAGGGTGAACCTAACTGA
>JASLXN010000160.1 GCA_030740315.1 Dehalococcoidia bacterium
GCTGCCTGAGGTGGGGCTGGGTATCATACCCGCCGCCGGGGGCACACAGACCCTCCCCCGCACTGCCCTCCCACGCTGCAAGGCTCTAGAGATGCTGTTTAACGGGGACCTTATAGATGCCAACGAGGCTCTCCACCTGGGATTGGTGGGCCGGGTGGTGCCGCCGGAAAACCTGCTTGATGAGGCAAAGGCCATGGCGCGGCACCTGCTGGATATGCCACATGGCATCGCCACTCGCGTGAAGCAGTCAGTGCACCGTGGGCTGGACATGTCATTACGGAAGGGACTGGAGTTGGAGAGGGAGATGGGCTGGCTGTGACAGATTTGTTACACCTGGCCCAGCAGGTCACCGAACTCATTCTAGAATCTAGACATGTGGTGGCCTTCACCGGGGCGGGGGTCAGCACTGAATCCGGCATCCCCGACTTTCGGGGGCCTGGGGGGGTGTGGGCCAAGTATGACCCCGAGGAGTTTACCATAACCCACTTCCTGGAGAGTCCTCAGAGTCGTGGCCGGATGTGGCGTATGCTCAGCGAGGAGTTCTTCCGGGAAGCAGTCCCCAACCCTGCCCACGTTGCCCTTGCGGAGTTGGAGCGACTGGGTAAGCTGGAGTGTGTCATAACCCAGAATGTGGACAACCTCCACCAGATGGCGGGCAGCGCACCGGAAAAGGTGTTTGAGCTTCACGGCAACATGCTCTGCGGTATTTGCCTTAGCTGCGAGCAGCGTTTCCCCATGGAGCGGGTACAGGAATGGCTGGCCGAAGGCAAGGAAGATCCCCCCTGCCCCGGCTGTGCGGGCATCCTCAAACCTGCCGGTGTTTTCTTCGGCGAACCTTTGCCCGTGAGGGAACTGGAGGCGGCTACCCATCATTCCCGTGAATCGGATCTCTTCCTAGTGATTGGCTCCACCCTCACGGTATACCCCGCTGCCTACATGCCGGCCTATGCCCTTGATACCGGGGCACGGCTCATTATCATCAACCTCTCCCCCACTGCGCTGGACGGCCGGGCCACCCTCCATCTCCCTTACAAGGCGGGGGATGCCCTCTCCCCAATAGCTGCCGGGGTCAGGAACGGCCTAGGAGTGCGTTCGACCTAACAGCACCAGGGGTGCTCCAGCAAGTATTGTCTTTCTCGCCCACCTGCCTAGAGGATATATTGAGGGAGCGCCGTTTCCCAGACCCATTGGGCTTTCGGGGGATACGGCCCCGAACTTATTTTCCAAGTGGGCGGGAGGACGGAAATTGCTTGCAAAACTACCTTACCGCTCATGCCTGATGCAATGCCGCGTTTGTGTTACCATTGTACCGGAGGGGAGTATATGCACCGCCTTTGGTTGGTTATGGTCTTGCTGGTGGTGGCTCTCAGCTTGGTGGCTTCTGCCAAGGCAGCTTCCCCCTCTATCATGATCCTGGAGGTGGAGGGAGCCATAGTCCCTGTGGTTGCCGATTACATACACCGTGGGCTGAAACAGGCCCAAGAGGAAGAGGCCACCGCCGTTATCGTCCAGCTTAACACCCCCGGCGGCCTGGTATCCACCACACAGCTTATCATTAAGGACTTTCTGGCCAGCCCGGTGCCTGTGGTGGTGTATGTGTCCCCAGCGGGGGCGTGGGCAGGTTCAGCAGGGGCCTTTATAACCCTGGCCAGCCATGTAGCTGCCATGGCCCCAGGCACCTTTATCGGTGCAGCGCACCCCGTTGCCATCTCACCTGCCAGTAGCAGCGAGCTTCCTGCCGTCCAGGAGGAGAAAACGGTCAACGCCCTGGCCTCCGCCATTCGCAGCATCGCCCAGGAGCGGCAGCGAAATGTGGAAGTGGCGGAGGACATGGTGCGTAATAGCGTAGCCCAGACCGATACCGAGGCCCTTGAGATGGACCTTATTGAAATCCGGGCAGACAGCCTTGGGGAACTGCTGGACAAGCTGGAGGGGCGGAAAGTGAGAGTGGCCGGAGACCGGGAGGTTAGCCTTCGCACCCAGGGCGTTCCCCTCAATTTTGTCAGCATGGGAGCTTTTGAGGGTATTTTGTTTGCCCTCAGCAACCCCAACATCGCCTATCTATTGCTTAGCCTGGCTATGATTGGCATTTTTGTAGAGCTTACCAACCCTGGTGCCATCTTTCCCGGCGTCTTCGGCGGCATCAGCCTGTTCCTTGCCTTGTATTCCCTTGGCACTCTGGAGGCCTACTGGGCAGCATTGTTGCTGGTAGCCTTGGCCTTCGGGCTGATAATAGCCGAGGTGTACGTGGCCAGCCACGGTATATTAGGGGTGGGCGGAGTTGCGTCTTTGATTGCCGGCTCCATACTACTCTTCAGCGGCTCTACGGTTTTCTCCATACATCCCGCCGTGATAGTCACGGTTGCTATCTTCCTCAGCGGGTTTTTCATTTTAGCCTTCGGTGCGGTTGTACGTACCCACCGCCAGTCCCAGACATGGGGTACGGAGGGGATGTTGGGCCAAGTAGCGGTGGTGCGATCCACTCTCAACCCGGCCGGCACAGTGGCCAGTATGGGGGAGTTGTGGCAAGCCAGGCTGGCCGAAGAGAGCGCAGAACCTGCAGAACCTGATGAGCAAGTTGTTATAAGAGAAGTGCACGGCCTCAGATTAACGGTAACCAGGAAAAAGCAGAACTTCGGAGGTGAAGAGTGAATCCGCTGATAATATTAGGCATCATCGCCGCGTTGCTTCTGGTAATTGTACCGGCAGCGGTGAGGATTGTATGGCAGTATGAGTCAGGAGTCCATTTCCGGCTGGGTCGACTGGTGGGTATCAAGCCACCTGGGGTCCGGTTCATGATACCCTTCATAGACACAATGCGTAAGATAGATACCAGAGTGGTCACCTTGGATGTGCCTGCTCAAGAGGCTATCACCAAGGACAATGTGACCTTGAGGGTGAATGCGGTGGTCTATTTTCGGGTGGTCCACGCTGACCATGCCGTTGTTAATGTAGCTGACTACCGCATAGCTACATTTCAGATAGCCCAGACCACACTGCGCAGCGTATTGGGCAAGTCCTCGCTGGATGAGCTGTTGGCGGAGAGGGAGAAGCTCAACGACTCCCTTCGGGAGATAATTGACGAGGCTACCGAGCCCTGGGGCATCAAGGTGAGCATGGTGGAGGTAAAGGATGTGGAGCTGCCCGATACCATGCAGCGCGCCATGGCTGCCCAGGCCGAGGCCGAGCGCGAGCGGCGGGCCAAGATAAT
The DNA here is from genome assembly GCA_030740315.1 of Dehalococcoidia bacterium. Lineage (GTDB taxonomy): Bacteria > Chloroflexota > Dehalococcoidia > JACVQG01 > JAHKAY01 > JASLQE01. The sequence continues at coordinate 3,212 of JASLXN010000160.1, forward strand.
ACACGCCGAGGGCGAGTTCGAGGCATCCCAGAGGCTGGCCGATGCCGCCAAGGTCATAGGCAGCCAGCCCGCTACCCTCCAGTTGCGCTATCTCCAAACGCTGACTACCATAGCCACGGAGCGCACCAATACCGTGGTCTTCCCTCTACCTCTTGATATATTAGAGGCTTTCACCCGCAATATGAAGGGGACTAAGAGCGGAGACTGATAACCTCGCCGCTGAACAGGCGGCAAAGGGTGCCATTGTCGCAGCGCAGGAGGAGGCTGCCGTCGGGGTCCACCCCCTCGACCACCCCCTCCTCCTGCCACCCCTGGCCCCGCACCGCCACCCGCTGGCCGATGGTCTCCAAGTGGGCCTGCCATTCGGTGTGCACCGGCTCCCCGGCACGGAGGGCCAGATAAAGCCGGTCCAGCTCTTCCAGGAGCGGGCACAGCACCTCCTCCACGGTTAAGGGACGGCCCAGCGCCGTGGACAGGCTTATGGCTATCTCTGCAATCTCCGGCCAGGCATTGGGATCCAAGTTCACATTTATGCCCAGTCCGGCTATGGCATAGTCAACCTGTCTCCCCCGGAGCCCGCTCTCCACCAGCACCCCGCACAGCTTCTTGCCACACAGCAGCACATCGTTGGGCCACTTGATGCCTGTCTCCAGGCCCGTGGCGCGACGCACGGCTCCGACAACGGCTAAGGGCACTATC
>JASLXN010000161.1 GCA_030740315.1 Dehalococcoidia bacterium
GGATAGTCCTCAGGGAAGGGCAAGTTGAATTCCTTCCCTTCCCCCATAGCAATGCCTTCAAGCTGTTGGGCAAAGCCTGCTACGGGCACAGGAGGATCCGCCCGCATCATGTACTGTACCGCCTGCTGGGAGATGACCTGCTCGCCCTCCACGGTGGCTTCCACATCCATCACCACCAGTTGCCCCATTTGCACCGGCCCCTCCGCAGGCTCCCACGACGCCTGCTCGTAAGCCATCTCCTCTAGGGCCTTGTCCACATTCTCATCACTAACCGGATGGGATTCTGCCTGCACAGACACTGAGCGGTAGGCGCCGGGATCTACCACAGGCTCCAGTGGCACAGTCAGGCGGAAGGACAGCGGCTCCCGGCTGGTAAATTCCACCGAGGGCTGGGCGAAAGGCTCCAGTTCTCTGGTTTTGATGGCATCCGGAAAAGCATCCGCCGCGAACTCCTGCACCGCCTCTTCCAACAAGTATTCCCGCCCCACGAAGCGCTCTATGACCTCCTTAGGTGCTTTTCCAGGACGGAACCCGGGCACCTTTACCCGTTTGGCCAGGCGGCGCGCGGCCGCATCCATTGCCTTGGCCTCGTCCTGCGGTTCTGCTTCCACTTCCAGAATTAGCTGCCGACTTTCTTCATGTTCGTTTGTAACTCTCACGGTAGAGATTATAACATCGCCAAGGCTGGAACGGAAACGGCTCCCCTTTGCCTAGCAGAGATACTGAATGATAAAATAGCTGGCGACCTTACTATCTCCGAAGGGGAATACATGAAAAAAGCTGCCGACCCCAACATAGATATGATTCTGGTGGAAGAGCATATGGGTATCATGGCCGAGTTCCACCCCCCGGAGCGAATTCAGGCCATAAACGATATATTCACTGCGCTCAAGTGGCAGGGGGGCAAGCCACTAGCAATGATACTAACTCTCGGTTTGGCCGAGGAGGCCAGGCGGTACGAAGAGAGACGGTTCGTGGAGAACGGTGTGCCTGATTTTGCCTCCATCAACTCCGCCGCCCGTGCCCTCGGCCACCTAAATGCACACGGCCGGTACCGTGCGTCCCTGTAGGTACGGCGTTGCCTTACCCGCGGGCGGACCACCAAGCAGCGCCCCCATAATTACGACACAGAGAAACAGGGGTTGCCCCTCTCTTCACCCGGACGCCTGGGGGTTTCGCCCCCAAATAGCATTGTTCAGTCGGGTGGGTGGAAAAGAAGAGGTTAGTTGAGCGACCCTAGCGATGTCGGTATGCTCCAATGTTATGGAAAAGAGCACATGTTACCACCAGGCTATATTGCTCTGTATGATTCAGGCGAACTCCAGCGACGCTCCCAAGCGCTGGAGAAAAGACTGTCCTCATGCGACATCTGCCCTCGGCGCTGCCATGTCAATCGCCTGGAAGGCGAGCGGGGGGTATGCCGCTCGGGCAGTCTGGCGGCTGTATCGGCTGTCTGCGACCACTATGGTGAGGAGCCGCCTATATCCGGCACAAAAGGCTCCGGGGCCATATTTTTCGCTGGTTGTAACCTGAGGTGTGTCTTTTGCCAGAATCACCAGATTAGCCAGCCCCTCCTTCTTACACAGCATGACGAGGAGGACGCCGCCACCTTGGCCCAGCACATGCTCCACCTACAAGACAACCTGGGGTGCCACAACATCAACCTGGTATCACCATCCCATTTCGTCCCGCAAATAGCACAGGCGCTGGTAGAGGCCGTTCCGTTGGGGCTGCACATCCCCCTGGTGTATAACTCCAACGCTTATGACTCCCTCGCAACCCTCAGAGCACTTGAGGGCATCGTGGATGTCTACCTGCCCGATCTGAAATACGCCTCAGACTTCTATGCTAAAAGGTTCTCCAGAGCGCAACATTATGTCAATTATAGCCAGGTAGCCATCGTGGAGATGTACCGCCAAGTGGGTAACCTAGTAGTAGATGAAAACGGACTGGCCCGGAGTGGGCTGATAGTGCGACACCTTATCCTGCCTCACCGCATTGCCAGCAGCCGGAAGTCCCTTTTTTGGCTGACACGCTCCATCTCTCCCGAGGTTACGGTCAGCATTATGTCACAGTACCACCCGTGTCACAAGGCCCTTGCGGTACCTCTTTTGTGCCGGAGGATAACCGCAGCCGAGTACTTAGAGGTGACCGACCTACTTGCAAACCTATGCATGGAAAACGGGTGGGTGCAAGATATGGACTCCCCAGAGACCTACCTGCCTGATTTTGACCGGGAGGATCATCCCTTCGCCCCGGTGTAATAGAGTAACTGTCGGCCGTTCCCCCGCCAGACAACTCTCAAGGCACTGCTTGCCGCGCCCATCCAGGTGCGCACATGGGGACAAGGGACGTTCTCTTGAGAAATTCGTATAATTGAAGCGCCAGTTCACTTCTTGGGACGGCCTGTAATCTGGGAAGAGGAGGTGGGGACTTCTTCGCTGAGGTCAACCTCAAAGGCCAGCAGGATGCGGCCCAACATCCCATAAAAGCCGACCGTTTGCGCCAGTTCCACCATCAAGTCCTGGCCCATGTGCCCGGCCAGAGCGGAGAATGTTTCCTCCTTCACCCTGCCCCCCTTGGCAACCTCGCTGCTGAACCGCAGCACCGCCGTCTCGGCGTCGCTAAAGGCGCCCGAGCCTTCAAAGTTATTGATGCTTTTCATCTGCTCGTCGGTCATACCCAACTCTCTTCCGAACATGGCGTGCGCCCGCCTCTCATACTCACAGTCCAGGATCTCAGCGGTGAGCAGGATGGCCATCTCCCGCAGCTTGGGATCCAGCCTAGTCTTGGTAAGAATGCCGTTGCCCATGCGAATCACATGGAGCAGAGTGGGAGGCACATGGGCTAGGATCTTCCAAATGTTCGCCACTGGGGCACCGTTGGCCTCCATTTTTTCGAATAATTCGGCTATCTCCTGCGCGGCCACGTCCTTCTCAACATACGGTATACGAGCCATTCTGATGCCTCCTCTATCGTTGGGTCTGGGGCGGGTTTTCCATTAACCACCCCGACTCTATAGTCGAACTTTTCGTTCCCACCCACTCACCCGAGAGATATGTTCAGGGAACTGCCTGCACCCCTCAAACCCCCGGGGTCAGTCCCCTGGAGCAGCCTGTTATAGTAACGAAGCTACACGCCCAGTGAGCAGTCCTTGGTTGCTACGAACCAGCATCAGGCCCTGTCACTCGCCCGCCTCCTCCTCCACCACACTCAAGTGAAGCTCGTCCAGCAGTTCCTGGGGCACGGTGGAGGGTGCCTGGAACATGGGGTCCGTAGCGCTCTGTGTTTTAGGGAAGGCCATGACCTCCCGTATAGTGTTCTCCCTCGCCAGCAACATCACCAACCGGTCAATACCCGGCGCAAAGCCACCGTGAGGCGGAGCTCCGTACTCAAAGGCCTCCAGCAGTTGCCCGAAGCGCTCCTCCATCTCCTCTTGGGAGTAGCCCAGCAGCCGCAGCACCCGCTCCTGCACATCCCTCTTATGTATGCGGATACTACCGCTGGATAGCTCTGCGCCGTTGCACACCAGGTCATAATGCCGGGCACGCACCCGCTCCGGTGCGGTATCCAAAAGAGAAACATCCTCGTCCATGGGGGCGGTGAAGGGGTGATGCATGGGCTGCCATCGCGTCCCATCGGCGCTACGTTCGAACAGGGGGAAGTCCACTACATAGGCGAAAGCCATAAGGGAGGGGTCAGCCAGTTCAAAGCGATGAGCCACCTCTTGCCGTAGGCCGCCCAGCACCCTGTCTGCCATCCCTTTCTCTCCGGCCACCATCATCAGCATGTCGCCGTCGCCGGCCTTCAGCTTCCCAACGATGGCCTCCACCTGGCC
>JASLXN010000162.1 GCA_030740315.1 Dehalococcoidia bacterium
CGTCTACGATGATGACCATGCGCCCCGCCGCAATCTCGGCCACCGCCTCTGGGATGGTAGCCAGGGACATCTCTATCGCCTCCTCACCGCTCCAGGAAGGCCCGCAGCCTCTCTGCGGATAGGCTCCCGCCAGGCTGCTGCCCCTCCAGGTATTTAGCCATTATGTCCACTTCTATGTTGACCTTATCCCCCACCCGGACACGACCCAGAGTAGTATGCTCCCTTGTAAAGCCCACCAAGGAGACGGCAAAGCTATCACTATTGCAGTCTATCACGGTTAGGCTGACGCCGTCCACGGCGACAAAGCCCTGGGGGGCCACATAGCGCACCAGGCCAGCAGGCAGGGAAAAGCGAACTACCACCGCCCCCGCCCGTGGGGAGACAGCCCGCACCCCGGCCGTGGCATCCACATGGCCCTGCACTAGGTGGCCTCCTATACGGCCACCCCACTTCAGGGCGCGCTCCAAGTTAACGTAGTCGCCAGAGCGGCGCCGACCAAGGTTGGTACGCTGCCGGGTCTCGGCCATAAGCTCCACCGAGAAGCCGCCGGGCTCCATTTTGGTGGCTGTCAGGCAAGCCCCGTTTACATTTATGCTGTCCCCGGGCGTGGTGCCCTCCACCACCCTACGTGCGGCTATGAACAGCCGACCCCCTGACGCCGCTCCCACCCTGCCTACCTCCTCCACGATGCCGGTGAACACTACCCGGCCACTCCTTTTTCAATATCCTGCTTCTCCATGAACGCCAGGAGAAAGATGTTCTGGTTATCTCCCTCCATCGAGATGGTCTCACTCAGGCCAAGGATGCGAAAGTAAGAGCAGCGGAGGCGTTGGATGTCACCCGGTGTGAAGCCGTAAGAGGGACTTTCTGTGTTCCTGCTGCGCCGGCTGAAGTAGCTGAACTGGTAGCGGCCTCCGGTCTTCAGCACCCGGTGCAGCCCCAGTATATCGTCCTCCCGGTCAGCGGGGGTAATGGAGTGGAAGCACCCCCGGTCAAACACAAAGCCGAACGCAGCGTTAGGGTAAGGCAAGTATGCGGTGTCCCCGGACCTCAAGCCAACCCGAATTCCTTCGCGCTGCGCCCGGTCCTGTGCATAGACCACGGCGGTGGGTGAGATATCTTTGCCGCTGTCCTCAAAGCCCCGCAAGGCCAGGTATGCCGAATTGGCCCCGGTGCTACAGCAGATATCCAGAACGGCCCCTGTAGCCACTTGATTGCCCTCCACAAGCCCCACCAGCACAAGGACGGCACGACTTTCCTCCCATGGCAGAGACTCTGGGGAGTTATCCCTCCATGTCTGTTCCCAGCGGCGGCGGGCCTCATCATTTATGCTATTGGGTATATTATGGGGACTCAAGATAACCGCCTACTATCATATCCGGCCCGCGCCTGCTCACCCGCACCTTGGCCAAGCGCAGGGCCTCGGCCACCCTTGCCACCCCTTTACCGGCAACGGGCGTGGGGGCGTCACCTCCCCCTATTATTATAGGACTAATCACGGCGTAAAGCTTATCCACCATCCCCGCCTCCAGCAGGGAGGCCAGCAGCACCCCTCCACCCTCAACCAGCAGGCTGGTGACGCCGCGCCCCCCCAGGCGGGCCAACAGGGCGGCAAGGTCCACCCTACCCCCCTCCCCAGGGAGCAGCCATACTTCGGCTCCGGTCCGGGGACGGGCACCGGCCGTGGCCACCACGGTCTCCCCCGACTCCCGCAGCATCCGGGCGGCGGCGGGCAGATGTCCCTGGCTGTCCACCACCACCCGCAGGGGGGCCTTCACCGCAAGGCCGCGGGCGGACCGGGCCGTTAGGCGGGGGTCATCGGCCAGCACGGTGTTGATGCCCACCATAACCGCATCTACCTGGCGGCGCAGCCGGTGAACGAAGAGGCGGGCGGAGGGGCCCGAAATCCACTGGGAGTCGCCACTGGCGGCAGCAATTTTGCCGTCCAGGCTCATGGCAAACTTCGCGGTGACGAAGGGCAGACCCGTGTCCGTATACTTGAAGTAAGCCTCATTCAACTGGCGGGCCTCTGATTGCCCTTCCCCCACTTGCACCCTGATGCCGGCCGCTCGGAGAACCTCAACACCCCGGCCTAATACCTGCGGGTTGGTGTCCAGCGTGGCGATATGAACCTCCGTGACCCCGGCGGCTACAATGGCCTGGGCACAAGGCGGAGTGCGCTTTGGGGTATGAGAGCAGGGCTCCAGGGTGACATACAATTTAGCGCCGCCGGATAGCTTGCCGGCCCCCTCCAGGGCCACCGCCTCGGCGTGGGGTCCTCCTGGGGGCTGAGTGTAGCCTTCCCCGACTACGGAGCCCCCCCGGACCAGCACCGCTCCCACCACCGGGTTGGGGCTAGTGGTGCCCAGGGCACGGCCCGCCAGGGACAGGGCGCGGCGCATGGGCGGAGAAAGGGTGCCTGTGCCAGCGGGAAAATAGTCTCCGGCCATGAGAAAAAGGGCTACCTAAAGTCCTTCAATAGGGGCGGCGGCGGCTTGTACTGGGGCAGTTGGGTCAGCTCGTATAAGCGGGCGCAGTTGGCCGCCCCGGGCTTAGCGCCCCTGTAAAACCACTCCTCCACAGTCTTGAGGGACACACCCAACTCCTCAGAAAAGAGCCTCACACTGCCGCCGAACCGACTCTGCTCCAGCCATTCCCTAAGCGCGGTATTGTTGGCCATTGCCCCCCAACGCCTCCTCTTCCCCGGCGCCTCACATGCTGGGTTGCCGGCGAACTCCCGGTAGTAGCGGGTAGGCGTAGGGCCCACTTGGCCCTGGTACTTGCTGCCCAGGCCCGCCGAGCCATAGGGCCGGTCCGCAGGGGTGCTAAGCTGTAAGAAAGAAATCTGGCCGATGGCAATGCCGTGGGAGAGACAAATGGGGAAACCGGAAACATTGGATAGCTCCAGTGTCAGGTTCCCCTTCCACCCCGGGTCCACGAATCCCGCAGTAGAATGGACCATCAAGCCTATGCGACCCAGCGAGCTCTTGCCTTCTAGGCGTCCCACAATGTCCGATGGCAGTGCCACGTACTCCAGAGTGCTGCCCAATAAAAACTCCCCCGGTTTCAACTCATAAGGCTCATCCTCGGGTATGTGTCTCACTTCAGTGCGGTCGTCAATCGCTATCCTGGGGTCCAGACACAGGCCATAGCCCCGTCCACTGAAAACCCTCAACTCCCGGTGAAGGTGGACATCCACGCTGGCGGGCTGGATACAGAGGGGGTCTAGAGGTTGGATAACAATCCGCCCCTTTTCAATCTCCGCTTTAATGGAGCGGTCGCTGAGTACCAAGTCAGACCCCCATTAGATGCCTGAATCGGCACCATTTTACCACTGGAGTGGTGGGCGGGCAACCGAGCATGTTGTACACACCGGGCCACGCAGTTAAATTATATTGGGGGACTTTGCCCCTCATACCCCCTGGAGGGGCATGGCGAAGTAGGAGCGGGGCAGGGATGGAGGTCATCCAGTGGCAGTGAAGCCTCCCAGACCACCCGGTGGAGGGTGAACGGTTAGCATGTAGGGGCGCAGCAAGCATCGCCCCAAGGCCGGGCTTGCCCCGAACCTTCAGTGGAGACCGCAATAGGCCTGTCACACACTCCCAAAACAATTCCTTGGTGGCTTCAAACTACAAATCTCCAGATTAGGAAGGTAATCACGTGGTAAAAAAGTGCTACCCACCCGAAGCCCTGAGGGGGGCCTGGGAGGCCGCGCTCCCAGAGAGACTATATCAGGCAGGTGGGTGAAAACGGGTTTAGCAGCCTATTTTATGGAGTAGACCATCTGCACCCACACGGTAATCTCGGACTCGCCGGACAGTATCTCCGTAG
>JASLXN010000163.1:0-2452 GCA_030740315.1 Dehalococcoidia bacterium
CGGCGCCGGGGCTATCGGCGGCGTCGTAGGCGGACACCTCTTGCGTACGGGGCAGGATGTGGCCTTAATCGGCCGGCCAGGACACATGAGCGCCGTTCAGCAAAACGGCCTGCGTCTGGTTACACCCACCACCACCCACACCCTGAGCGCGCCAGCTTTCACCACCCCCAGACAGATTGACTTTGGACCAGCCGATGTAGTCTTTTTGTGCATGAAAGGCCAAGACACCGAAGGAGCGCTCCGAGAGCTGCTAACGATGGTTGAGGATATCCCCATTTTCTGCTTTCAGAACGGGGTGCGCAACGAGGAAATTGCCTCCGAGTATTTTCCTAGGGTATACGGAGTCAAGGTCCTTGTGGGCGCTATTTACCTCAGCGACGGCGAGGTAGTTGCCCGCCGCGACCCGCCCGGGTGGCTCATCGTTGGGCGGTACCCCAAAGGGGTGGATGACATAGCTGAGACCGCTGTAACTCAGCTACGCGCTGCAGAGTTCATTACTATGGTCACCCCGGATGTCATGCCCTACAAGTGGGGGAAGCTGCTGCGTAACTTGGGCAACTCCATCGGTGCCATCACCGATTACACGGGGGACGAGATTGCCTTTATTGGTAGGGCCGCGCGACAGGAGGCACGAGATATCCTCACCCGAGCGGGAATACGCTGGGTATCCGACAAGGAGTTAGCAGAGGAGTGGCCGGAAAGCACCAGCAAACCCCGGAACAGCATACCCCTCGGGCCGGAGAACTCCACTTGGCAGAGCCTTGCACGTCGACAAGGTACAGTTGAGGCGGATTATCTCAACGGCGAGATTGTGCGGCTGGCGAAGGGTTTGGGGCGTAAGGCACCCATCAACGAAGGGTTGCTGCGCATCTCCTACCAGATGGCCACTGACCGCGAGCGACCAGGAAAATACTCCCCAGCCCAGCTTTCCGTAATGCTGGGTCTAGACCAGCCACAAACCCTTGAGGCCAACGACACGGGCTAGTCCACGAAGGGCGGCCTAACGCAAACTGGGGCATTCTGCCTTGTTAGACCGGTTGATGCCATGATACAATCAGGTAGCCGGGGGCGGTTGGCTCAGCGGTTAGAGCGCCTGCTTCACACGCAGGAGGTCAGTGGTTCAAATCCACTACCGCCCACCAGAAAGGGCCGAGGTGGCGGAATGGCAGACGCGCTGCGTTCAGGGCGCAGTGCCCTTAAGGGCGTGGGAGTTCAAATCTCCCCCTCGGCACTTGTTTGCTCACTGAGGTGCGCTTGTAGCTCAGCGGATAGAGCGCAGCCCTGCGGAGGCTGAGGCCGTGGGTTCAAATCCCGCCAAGCGCGCCATATCTCTAGGCCCCACGATAGCTGGCGATGAATATACCCCAACTTCCACTCAACGCAAGCAATGCAATCAGCAAAAGGTGATGGTATGACTCCCTTTTCCCTATCCCAGGCTTACGGCGGCAAGCATGCAAGCAGTGAGCCGGAGGTGTTAGGAGGCACCCAGTGGATACCATAGGTTTGCTCACAAGCGGTGGTGATGCTCCTGGGATGAATGCCTGTATCCGGGCGGTGGTCCGGTCCGCTATCGGAAAAGGGCTGCGGGTCTTCGGCATAAGGGACGGCTACCGGGGCCTGCTGGCAGGCACTTTCGAGGAGATGGGCTTGCGCTCCGTAGGGAATATCCTCCAGAGGGGAGGAACTATCCTGGGTACTTCCCGTTGCGAGGAATTCAAAACTGAAGAGGGTTGCCGCCAAGCGGCCGATTTACTGAGGAGGAGAGGGGTGGACGGGCTGGTGGTCATAGGAGGTGACGGCACTTTCAGGGGTGCACTGGACCTGCATGAGCAGCACGGCATCCCTGTGGTGGGAGTTCCCGGGACTATCGATAACGATGTGGTAGGGACAGACTATACCCTTGGCTTTGATACCGCAGTCAACACCGCCCTGGAGGCCATAGACCGCCTGAGAGATACCGCCGATTCCTTGCGCCGGGTTTTCATAGTGGAGGTGATGGGACACGGACATGGTTACCTTGCCCTTTATGTGGGACTGGTGGGAGGCGCTGACGCTGTGTTGTTGCCCGAGGTATCGGACGATGTAGCCACCACGTGCCGGGCTATTTGGGAAGGCCTGGCTAGGGGCAAGCGCAGCAGCATCGTAGTGGTAGCTGAAGGGGCCGCCGCCGGTGGGACCTTTGAAATAGCCGAGCAGCTAATGGGAATGGCAGATGACATGGATAATGTAGACACCAGGGTTTGCGTCCTGGGACACATCCAGCGGGGGGGCAGGCCATCGGCCTCGGACCGCTTGCTGGGGAGTATCCTGGGAAATGCCGCCGTAGACGCCATCCTCTCCGGTGTATCCAACCAAGTGGTGGGCCGGATGAAGGGAAAGACGGTGATAACGCCTCTGAGGCAGGTGGTGAGTGAAGACAAGGGGCTACCCATGGACTTGTTAGAATTGATGC
>JASLXN010000163.1:2462-3770 GCA_030740315.1 Dehalococcoidia bacterium
AGCTAGTTACCGTGCTGGACGAGGCCGCCCTACGGGAACGGCTGATAGGCAACCTGGTCTATAACGCAGCTGTGGGCCGGGGGGACGGCCTGAGAAAGATGTGCCGCTGGCTAGTCCGGGAAGCCGCCCGGGCGGTAGGGGTGTTCCCAGCCTCCATTCACGATATGTATTCGGCCAGGGGCCGGGGGGAGTGGGCCGGCTTTACGGTGCCCGCCATCAATGCCCGGGGGATGACCTATGACGAGGCCAGGGCCGCCTTCCGGGCGGCGCTGCGCCTGAAGACGGGGGCCTTCATACTTGAGATAGCCCGCTCCGAGATTGGCTATACCCTGCAGTCCCCGGCGGAATACGCCACCGGCGTGCTGGGGGCGGCGGTGCGGGAGGGATACCGGGGGCCTGTCTTTATCCAGGGCGACCACTACCAGGTGAACCGCGAGCGTTTCCAGAAGGAGCCACAGGCGGAGATAGACGGCCTCAAAGACCTTATCCGGGAGTCCATCCTGGCGGGGTTCTTCAACATAGATATAGATGCCTCCACCCTGGTGGACCTGTCCCGCTCTTCGCTGGAGGCCCAGCAGGAGCCCAACTACTCGGTAACGGCGGAGCTATCCGCCACCATCCGATGGCACCAGCCCCCGGGGGTGACCGTCGCCATCGGCGCTGAGATAGGCGAGGTGGGAAAGAGCAACAGCACTGTGGAGGATCTGGATGCCTTTATGGGAGGGTATCTCCGGCTGGCGGGCGAACAGGGAATCTCTCCCGGCGTGGGCAAACTTAGCGTCCAGACGGGGACCAGCCACGGCGGCGTCCTCCTGCCCGACGGGTCAATGGCCGAGGTAGAGTTGGACTTTGAGACCTTGCAACTCATATCCCGGGCCGCCCGGGAGCGCTACGGCATGGCCGGGGCGGTGCAGCACGGGGCATCTACCCTGCCCGATGAGCTTTTCCACCGCTTCCCCCAGGTGGAGACGGCGGAGATACACCTGGCCACCGGATTCCAGAATACCGCGGTGGAAAGCCCGCACTTCCCACGGGAGCTACGTGAGGATATGTACGTCTACCTGCGGGAGAAATATGGGGCCACCAAGCGCCCCGTGGAGACTGATGCCCAGCTAATGTACCGGGAGAGAAAGCGGGCTTGGGGCCCCTTCAAACACAAGGTATGGGATATCCCGCAGTCAAACCTTGACCGGATAGGAGAAGAGCTGGAGGCCCAATTCACATTCCTGTTCACACAGCTTAGGGTAGACAACACAATGGAGTTGGTAGACCGGTATATCCGGCCAGTGGATGTGCCCGTGCCCATGC
>JASLXN010000164.1 GCA_030740315.1 Dehalococcoidia bacterium
TATGCATCTGGTCAATCAGGTCCCGTGACCTCACCACCAGAAAGTGCCACATCTGTTGGTTGCCGGCACTTGGGGCCAGACCCCCCGCTCGGACGATTCGTAATAAGTCCTGCTCCCTTACGGGGTCTTCGGAAAAACGGCGGATGCTGCGTCGCCCCACCAGTACCTCTTCAAGTGCCTCGGCCGGGGACCCCGGCCGGGCCATGGCCGATTGTGACTGATTGCTCATAGATGTCCTTCCTTATTATTGATTAACGAAAACCTATACGTGATACCACATATTCATGGCTGCTGCCACCCAACTGTTATTTGACTATGGTCCCTCTTTCCATCACAATGCACCCCCTACAGAGGCCGCCCGGTCGCAACCACAGGCGTCACCAGGGAAGCAGTGCCTGATGGCGGAGCCTTCCTATGCCCCTTGTGGTACCACCGCTCCACCACCGATACCGTTTCCGAAGGGTCGTCCGTGATAACCAGCTGTTTCAGGTCCTTCTGTTTTATAAAGCGGTCCCCCATCATATCCTGCCGCATCCAGTCTAGCAGACCGTTCCAGTAACGGGAGCCAAAGAGGATAACTGGAAATGGCTTTATCCTCTGCGTCTGAATGAGAGTGAGAGTCTCGAAGAGTTCGTCCATGGTGCCCAGGCCACCCGGCATCAGGACGAATGCAGTGGCGTACCTCACCAGCATCACCTTGCGCACGAAGAAGTACCTGAAGCTGAGGGAGAGGGTGGTGAATGGGTTGGGGGTCTCCTGGCTGTTGAGCCGGATGAAGAGGCCGATAGAGTTGCCTCCCTCCTCATTAGCGCCCTGGTTGGCTGCCGCCATCACCCCGGGGCCACCCCCGGTGAATACGGAGAACCCGGCTCTGGCCAGCTTACCGCCTATATCACGCGCTTGGGCGTAAACGGGGTGGTCCGCCTTTACGCGGGCTGAGCCGTATATGGTAACCGCCGGCTGGAACTGGGAGAGCGCATCAAAGCCATCGACGAACTCTCCCATGATGCGGAACAAACGCCACGACTCTTCCTTGGCAAGCTCGTTAATCTCATAAGTCCGTCTCACTATACCTCTCCCTTGGGTTTTTCCACTCTGCCTGTATGCCCCTTACGGCCCCGAAGCCTCGGTTCAAAGGAGCAAGGCTTCATTCAGCCTCTCTCCTCCAGCATCTCAAAGAAGGCCTCCATACGGTCCTTAAGTTCCTCGGCGCTGACGAAGGTAGGGTCAGTGATGTCGCAGTCCAGCACCAGCAGGGGCAGACCGATATCTGCGAGGGCGTCCTTGACTGTGCGGATAGCGCCGCAGGCCTGGCGGCATCCAGTGTGCGCCCAGTAGATGGCGGCATCGGCTTTGAAGTCCCCGGCATCCTGTAGAGCATCTGCCACGAACTCTCCTATCGGTCCGTGAAGCTGTTTGCAGGCCGGGGTGTTCAGCAGCTTGGCGGCCAGGCTCGATAGAGGGTGGGAGGGGTCGTGCTCCCAAGTGCCCCAGTGGCAGTGGTAGGGGTCACCCACTATACGGGTGCCGTGCTCCCGCTCCATCCAGTCCAGGACTTTCCAGTCAAAATTAGGCGCAACGAACAGGGAGAGAAGCCGGATGCGCTCCGGGGGTAGAGTGGGGCCTGTTTGATCCCGCAGTTCATCACGCACCTCCTGGTAGAATCTAACCCCCTCCGGTGAGCCAGAGTACAGCCAGTGAATGAAGAGCATCTGGTAAATCTTCCGGTTGGACACTGGAGAGGGCACTCGCTTGCGCAGTTCATCCACCTCCTGCTGTAGTTGCACCATGCGGTGTGAGCATTCAAGAGCCGCTAAAAATCTGTCCTCACTCAGGTCGTGCCCGGCAATGCTCTCCAAGAAGGAGACCATGTCTTGCAACTCTCCGGCTAGGTAGTTTACCCCGGGGCCGGAGTCCCGGTAAGGCCGGTCTAGGAAAAAACCGGGCGTGTCATAAATACCGGCTACGGCTTCGCCCAACTTTGCAGTGTTATCACAGAGGACATGGGTCCACACCACCGCATCCGGCGGCGGTGCCCAGCCATTGAGGAAGAATGCGGCCATCACCCGGTGGTTAGAACATACCTCGGGGGGCAGCCCATAGCCTTTTGCGGTGTTAAGCATCCCCTCCTGCGCCCCCCGGATGATGGAGAAGGTAACTGCTACATTCTCCATCACCATAGGAACCACATCCATGGCATAGAGCAGCTCGTTGGGCACATATACGGTAGACCCCACCAGGAGTTTGGCCTCCCCCCTGGCGTTTAGAATTCGCCGGTTATAGCGCGAGATAAGCTCGTAGTAGAGCTCATCGCTGGGAGTGGTGGGGGAGGCCTTGCGGTGGCTGTGAATACTTTCCAGCGCCGTCACCATGGCTTCAAACTCACCCAGACCCTGTGCCTGTAGTTTCATTAGCCCTCCCCGCTAATCAGCCAATCTGAATCTCAATGATATAATGGTACCGTTAGCGGAGCAAGAGCAAAGAAGGCTTAGAATTAGCTAAGTTAGCCGCCGAGGCGGCCAGCCAGAAGCAGGCCCAGGACATCATTTTGCTGGACCTGACGAAAATGGCTACCTTTGCGGATTACTTTGTGATCTGCAGCGGCGAGACAAATCGCCAGATTGAAGCTATCCGTGAAGAGATAGACCAGACCCTATCACGGGCGGGGTTGCGGCTGCTTCACCAAGAAGGCGGGACAGGCTCGGGATGGCTGCTCATGGACTTCGGGGATGTGGTGGTGCATATCTTTGAACCTGGCCTGCGCCAGTACTACGGCTTGGACCGATTCTGGGAGAATGCTGTACCCCTACTCCGCATGTTATAGCTCGTTCTCACTGTACCACTGGTCCAGCGCCCGGGAGTAGTGCACTATCTCGTCGGCTTCAAAGAAGATGGGTATCTCGCGTCCGGCACTTTCTGGGGAATCTGAGCCGTGGATGAGATTGCGGCCGATATTAAGCCCCCAGTCACCCCGGATAGTTCCCGGCCCAGCCTCCGCGGGGTCGGTGGCCCCCATGGTACTGCGTATGATGTCAATAGCCCTCAGGCCTTGCCACACCATAGCCACCACCGGGCTGGAGCTTATGTAGCTCACCAGGGTATTGTAGAAGCGCTTGTCTAGGTGCACCTCATAAAGGCTTCGAGCCCGCATTTCATCAACCTGAAGCAGCTTCAGAGCCGATAGACGAAGGCCCCGGCGCTCCAGGCGGAAAATGATAGCTCCCACCAGCCCCCTCTGTACTCCATCCGGCTTGACTATGACAAGAGTTTGTTCCACAACTATATCTCCTTCCCCAGTACAAATATCAGACATTCGCTCTCGGCCACGGTGGTGCCGCATAGCAGGGTAATGGAGGACTTCACCTCCAATACCCTGCTTCTGGCCTTGACCATCCAGGCGGATATAAACAGGCGCTGCCCCTCGCGAGCGGGGCGGCGAAAGCGTGTCTCCATCTTACCGGTCATAGTCCTGACGCCCGGAAGCCGGAAATATGGCAGGTAACTCACCACCTCGTCCAGAAGTACACAGAGCACGCCTCCGTGTACAATATCAGGCCACCCGCAGTGCAACTCCCTGGGTGTGAACTCCGCCCAAGTGCGCTCCCCATCCCCGTGGACATGTAGCCTGAAACCTATTGGGTTATCCCGTCCACAGCCGTAGCAGAGGGGGAACTCCCCCCGCTGCTCTTGCTGGCTCATGTAGCAACCTCCTGTTTTGGTGTGGGTAAGGTGATGGAGGGTGGCT
>JASLXN010000165.1 GCA_030740315.1 Dehalococcoidia bacterium
CACCCACCACGGGAAAGTGGTGGGTTATTTCTGCATCTATGTGCCCGAGGAGGTCATATATGCCGCCGGCATGCTGCCGGTGCGGATCACCGGGCGGCGGGAACCGGAGGATGTCACCGAGCCCCACATCTCCGCCAAATGGTGCTCCTTCTGCCGGGACTGCCTGGCACAAGGGCTATTGGGCCGGTATGACTACTTGGACGGCATCACCATCTCCCAGTCCTGCTACCATATTCAGCAAACCTATGATAGCTGGGAGCGGCATATTCCCATCTCCTTCAGCCATCACATTTACACCCCCTCCCACATCCACAAACCCAGTGCGCTGGAATGTCTGGTTGCCGAGTTCCAGGAGTTCCGGGAGCACTTGGAGCAGTGGACGGGGCGAGAAATCACTCAACAGGGCCTGCAGGAGGCCGTGGCCTTGGTGGACGAGAGCCGTCGCATTATGCGGCAGGTGTATGATCGGCGCATGGGCGAATGCCCTACCATCTCCGGCACGCAGGCCATGGAGATGGTGCTGTCCTCCCAACTTATGGACAAGCGGGAGCACAACAAGCTCCTGAAGGAGGCCGTGGACGGCCTTGGCCCCGGAGGGGATGGCTGCGACGGCAACTTGCGCCTAATGTTGCTGGGCAGCGTGAACGACGATTTGGACTTCGTGCGCATGGTGGAGGAGCTGGGTTCCACCGTGGTGGTGGACGACCACTGCACCGGCGGACGCTACTTCTGGAACCTGATGGATACCGCCCAGGGTGACTTGCGGGAGGCCATTGCTCGTCGCTACATAACCCGTCCTCCTTGCCCCCAGAAGGATGTGGGGGAAGAGAGGACACGGATAGGACACATCGTCTCACTGGCACGGCAGTGGCAGGTACAGGGAGCCATAATACTTCTTCAGAAGTTCTGCGACCCCCACGGTTTTGACCTGCCTTTGGTGCAGAACGCCCTCCGGGAGATGGGGGTGCAGACCTTGGTCCTAGAGTCGGATGTGACACTGCCTGCTGGGCAGTTCCGCACCCGGGTTGAGGCCTTTTTGGAGACGATGCAACTGGAAGTGGTATAAGGATTTTTAGCAAGCAGCGTCTTTACCGCCCTCCCGCCCGAGAATTATTTCTTGGGGCGGAGCCCCCCTGGGCCCCTTGGTGGAGTGAGGGGTGTGACGGTAGTGGCGACTTTTGCTGTGCCCAGAGGCTCTCGGGTTAGGAGGAACCAATGGCGACCATGGCGCAACAGTACCCCACGAAACGAATTGACTGCTGGGGTCAGATGAAGGATATACGCCGCCGGCACTTCCGCCATACTTGGGAGGCCAGGGAGCAGGGTGAGGTGGTGATTCTGGGGGTATTTGAGTGGTTCCTGTGCCTGTTCTCTGGCCTAGGGGACTTCGCCAACCCCTCATATGGCCCCTACTACACCGTTCTCATGCGCAACCCCGACCAGCTTATCAAGACACTGGAGTATACTGAATCACTGGGCTTTACCAAGGATGTTTGCTCCTCTATGCGCTGTCACTTGGGCCAGCTCTACTCCGGGCTCACCACGAAAAGCCCCCTGGGTGGGACACAGGTGCCGGACATCATCTTCCAGCCGTCCATCTGTCACTCTGTGGTAAAGACAGGCCAGTTGGCTAGTGAACACCTTGGCATCCCTTATTTTGACCTAGAGTTTCCTTTCAAGGACTCGCCACAGACCCGCCGTTATCTCATGGCCCAGATGGAGGAGGCCATAGAGTGGATGGAAAAGACCACCGGGCGGAAGTACGACGACGCGATGTTCCTGGATGGCCTGGCCTGTGAATGGGAATGCATGGTGCTGTGGGCACGCATTTGTGAGCTGAACCGGGCTGTGCCGGCACCGCTGGATATGAGAATGATGTGGTCGCTGCGCCTTCCCATCGTCACCTCTCGGCACCGCCGGGAAGCGGTGGAATTCTACCGCACTCTGTATGATGAGGTCAAAGACCGGGTTAAAGAGGGCATCTCCGCCAATGGCTGGGAGACGGCGCGCCTTACCTATGAGGGCGGTCCTCCCTTCTATGCCGTCAACATCTTCAGGGAGCCGGAGCCTTTCGGGGCGGTTTTCGTTGGTGGGGAAACGGCCTTTGTCACCATGGCGGCCTGGGATGTAAATGAAAAAGACGGCTCCTGGACGCCAGTCCAGACCCCCGCCGAGCGAGGTGTTGAAATCAAGACTCGCCAGCAAGGGCTGGAGTCCTTGGCAGAACTCTATCTCAAGTACTATCCGATGCTGCGCTGGCTTGGGTTGCAGAGCAAACCCCTGGAGCATGTAAGGCGTGCCCAGGACTGGGGCGCCAAAGGGGTAGTTTTCCATCTGGACCGTGGGTGTCGGGCGTTGGGGGCGGGGATTGAGGAGGCCAAGATGGCCGTGCAGCAGGCCGGATACCCCACGGCTATGTACGAGGCCAGCATGTGTGACCCGCGGGATCTGGATAGGGAGAGGGTGAGCGACATGTTGGAGTCTTTCTTCGAGAGCCTGGGGCTGTCCAAAATAGACCGCCACGACGGGAATGGCAAAGAGCGCGATGATGTCGAGTAAGCCGAAAGGGCCTTTTGAAGGGGTTCGAATTATTGACCTCAGCCGCACCCTGGCGGGGGCACAGGCCGCCGGTTTGCTGGGTGACATGGGTGCTGAGGTCATAATGGTGGAAAACAATGCCAAGGCTGAGGGCGGCGTCTCTCCCCGCGGCCTGGCCGGAACCATCGTAAACGGCATAGACGGACGCTACAATTTTCAGTCTCGGAACCGGATGAGCGTAGCCGTAGACATGGACAGCTCCCTGGGTAAAGAAGTCTTCTATGACCTGGTACGAGTCTGCGATGGCCTCGTGGAAAACTACCGCCCCGGGGTAACCGAAAGGAAAGGACTGGACTATGCTACCCTGAGCCGTGTCAACCCACGTCTGGTTTACTGCTCTATAAGCGGGTTTGGCCAGACAGGTCCCTACCGGAGCCGGGTGAGCTGGGACCTTATTGGCCAGGCGGCCAGCGGGCTGATGAGTGTATTGGGTGAGCCGGGGCGGCCGCCCTCGGCGGTGGGTTTTCCCATTATAGATACCTGCACCGGTATGAATGCAGCCCAGGCCCTCACTGCGGGGCTTTTTCACCAGCAGCGCACCGGGGAGGGGCAGTGGGTGCAGACCTCCCTGTTGGAGACCGGCTTGGCGTTGTCATCATATTTCCCAACCATGTACTTCGCCGGCGGAGAGGTGCCTGGGCCAACCGGTGGCTCCCTACCGGTGCTGGCCGTGAATGGCGTTTTCCGCACCAGTGACGGCCATATGATGACCGGAGTTATCAACGAGTGGCAGTTGGTGGGGCTGTGCCGGGCTATCGGCCGCCAGGAGTTGGCTGATGACCCCCGCTACCGTACAGAGGAGAAGCGTTTTGAGAACCAGCCGGAGATGCTGTCCTTGATTCGGGAGGCGTTCGTCACTCGGACTACAGACGAGTGGGTGGAGGCCCTTAACGCTGAAGATGTGGGTGCGGCCCCAGTGAACACCCTAGATAAAGCACTGGAAGACCCCCAGGTGGCTGACTTGGGCATGGTGGTGGAGACGGAGGGGGTGGAGGGCCGCCTGGTGAAGATGACAGCCTCCCCCTTACATTTTTCGGCCTTCCCTGTGCTAGAGTACCACCGCGCACCTCATGCTGGGGAGCATACCCATAAGGTGCTGGCCTCCATTCTGGGCTACTCCGACTCAAGAATAGCGGAGCTGAA
>JASLXN010000166.1 GCA_030740315.1 Dehalococcoidia bacterium
CATTGGGAACTCCCCCATCCAAGTGAAACTGTCGCAGCGCCGTGCTCGGTGGCAATACCGATATCACTCCGGAGAGATTATCACAAGGTGTGCGGCATGGCGCTTAAGTTATTTCAGGCTCACTGAAGCGTCAATGACAACTTATCAGGGATGGGACTACCTGACCTCTCGGTCAAGTATATGAACTGCGAAAGTAAACTGATTCTGCTGTCGTCCCTGTTTGTTGGGGCGCTGCTGGTGGCCAACTTCATCGCCGTGAAGATTGTGGCGGTCGGGCCTTTTATAGTGCCGGCTGGCATCATCGCCTATCCACTGACCTTTCTCCTCACGGATACCATAGCCGAGGTCTATGGCCGGGATACCGCTCGCCGTGTGGTGTGGACGGGTTTCGGGGTGAACTTGGTGGCTGTGGCACTGGTTATGCTGGCGCTCCGGCTGCCACCCGCCCCGTTTTTTGAAAGGGAGGCCGCCTTTGGGGATACACTGGGGATGGTTCCCCGTATTGTACTGGCCTCCCTTACAGCCTATCTGGTGTCCCAGCATCACGACGTGCTGGCCTTTCACTTCTGGCGTCGGATCACCGGGGGTCGTTACCTCTGGCTCCGGAACAATGCGTCCACCGTAGTGTCCCAGCTACTGGATACGGTGCTATTTATCACCATCGCCTTTGCCGGCACCATGCCTTTAGGGGTGGTGGTCTCGCTTGTAGCGTGGCAGTACCTGGCCAAGGTAATCATTGCCGCCGCAGATACGCCGTTATGCTACTTGCTGGTGGGCTGGGCAAGGGGTGAGGGGTGGGGGAGCACCCGGCTACGGGCTGGAAGAGGCGGAGTAGGGGATAGGCCGGGGCACCCTGGGAGTTGAAGGGCAGCGGGGTTACTGACCGTCTGGGTCTGAATCAACCTCCCGCAGGAACCGCTCTATCTCCGGCGATAGCTGAGGTGGTTGCTCAGAATGTTCCCCTCCTTTACGGGATGCCTTACCGTCGTAGTTCATTTCCATCAGCTTGACCAGCTCTTCCATCTGGGCGTTGCCTTTGACCGCTATATCCAACTCCCGGTATTGCTCCCGCCCCTTCTGCTGAATACGATCCAAGTCCAGGGAAAAGCCGTGCTGGCGGGACAGCAGGCTGAGGAGAGCGTGCTGGCCGCTGTGGTCCTCCTCCAATTGGGCGTAGCTGGGCAGGTGCACCACTAGGGTCATGGTCTGAATGCCGCGGTTGGGGGCGCCGTCCGCTACCAGTATATTGATGGTGGTAGGGCCCTGGTAGGTGCTGCGGCCGACATTTATCTCATCCATTTCGGCCTCCAGAGCGGTGTCGCTGGCGGAGCCGCTCACCAGCAGAGGGCGGGTGTGGGGTACCGAATCGTACATAGAGCCGATGGTGATATACTTGCGCGCCCCTAACTTCTCTAGGACATTGAGGATGGACTGGGCGTAAGTATCGCCCAGCATGTGAGGCTCAAGGCAGTGGAAAAACATGTAATCGTGTTCTCCCTGCCCACGTGCATAGCTGGCGAAGGTGTTGGGTATTTGTATCTGGCGTTGCCCGCCCACCCTGAACACCGTGGGACGGTAGCGGGTGAAGTCGTAGAATATGCCGGGTCTCCGCAAGCCGCCTAGGCGTTTGGCGTCAAGGTGGCTCTCCAGGGCTGAAAGCGAGTTGCTGCCCACCCCGCCCACATCAATCCAGGGCCGGAGCATGGCGAAGGCGTAAGGCTCTCTCAGCTCCGGCAGGGGCTCATTGAGTTCAAAGGCGCCAACTCTCATCTCCACTCCATTGTATCAGGGCTGTCACTGGAATAAAACCGCCTATCGTAAGCCTTGCTGATGACATACCGTAGATCTACGGGGATAATACGGGGATAATAGGAGATGAAGGGCTGAAATACTCCCCAGAGGGACGGCTGGGTGAGGGGTCCCATCTGGCTAAGTCCGAGAAGTTCACCGTATCAGGGAGTCAACTGGTTGAAAAGGTCAAGCAGATTATCCGCTAGAGTGAGGTAAGAAGGGTGTGCCTGAGACACGAAGACAGGATCGTGATAGAAACTCCCCTATTAATAGGCGCACCTGCGGCGGCGGTAGCAATTCTGGCTGCACCAGTCCTGGCTGCCCTGGTGACCCAATGCACCATTGAGATAGAGAAAGTGGAAGAGCCTTCGGCGGTGCATCCGCAGGAGGACAGGTGAGGGTAAACGGGGCTACAGCAGCGGGCTGCGGAGGATGGTCTGCTCCCGGCGAGGGCCCACAGAGACCACGGCCACTGGGCAGCCCGCGACCTCTTCAACGCACTGCACATAGGCCTGGGCCTGGTGGGGGAGGTCATCCCAGTGGCGGGCCTCAGAGGTGGAGGTGAGCCATCCGGGTATCTCCTCGTAGATCGGTTGGCACTGCTCCAAGACGGATAGGCTGGCGGGGAAGTGTTCCAGCCTTTCCCCGTTGCATTGATAAGCACGACAAATCTTGATGTTGGGCAGAACATCCAGCACATCGAGGCGGGTGACGGCTATGGCACTGAAGCCATTGAGTTGGGAGACATATGCGGCAGCCACGCCGTCAAACCAACCGCAGCGGCGGGGGCGGCCGGTGGTGGCCCCGTACTCGTGGGCGTGCTCCCGCACCATATCCTGAGTCTCCCCCTCAATGAGGGTGGGCATGGGGCCTACGCCAACCCGTGTCGGATAGGCTTTGAAAACGCCGATTATGCCCGATATGTACCTGGGGCTGATGCCGGCCCCGGTGCACGCGCCGCCCACCATGGGAGATGAGGAGGTGACATAGGGATAGGTGCCGAAGTCCACATCCAACAGGGCGCCCTGTGCTCCTTCCAGTAGCACCATTTCCCCTTTGCTGAGGGTCTCGGCCATAAGGGGCTCGGTGTGGCGTATGTGCGGGGCCAGCTTTTCACCGTGGGCGCAATACTCATCGTATATCTCGTCCAAGGACATGGTAGGGGAATGGTATACGGCGCTGATGATAGCGTTCTTCTGCTCCAGGATTAAGCTCAATCGCTGGCGGAAGGCGGCCGGATCCAATAGGTCGCCCGCTCGTATGCCCAGGCGGGCCGCCTTGTCCACATAGGCCGGACCGACTCCTTTGCGTGTAGTGCCCAGGGAGCCTTTGCCACGGGACTCCTCCTCCAGGCCGTCCAGCAGCCAGTGGTAGGGCATGACAAGGTTGGCCCGGTCGCTGATATAGAGGCTCCCGATGTCCACTCCACCCTGGCGCACCCCCTCCAGCTCGTCCAGCAGCGCACCGGGATCCACTACCACCCCGTTGCCGATTATGGAGGTAAGGTTGGGATAGAAAATACCCGATGGCACCAAGTGCAGCCGGAACTCGCCGTACTGGTTAATGACGGTATGGCCGGCGTTGTTGCCGCCTGAGAACCGGACCACCATCTTGGCCCTGGCGGCCAAGTAGTCCACCACCTTCCCTTTTCCTTCGTCTCCCCACTGGGCGCCAATAACGGCTATCGCGGGCACATTACGCCTTTCTTCCGGGACTGGTGCGCCAATAGTATGCCATATTAAGGCAACATAATCTACCAACCACTTATCCCGGAGTTTATGGCAAAAGCCATAAGAGTCCGGTTAAACCGAATAGAATTCATGACCCTGTATATTGAACCAGGCAGCTCTTGGAAGAACGGTTATATTTAATCCTTAAATGGCAAGCTCAGAGATGAGCTG
>JASLXN010000167.1:0-1387 GCA_030740315.1 Dehalococcoidia bacterium
CATCGCCTACTGGAGTTGGGTGGGTCCTATCAGCAAGAGCACGGCTTTAGAGCCGACCTGGTGCAGGCGGAGGCCAGTCGGCTCCCTTTTACGGACAGCAGCTTTGATTGGGTCGTAGCAGTGGCAGTGTACCACCACATAAGGGGTGAGACTGCCAGGTCGCGGGCCTGGGAGGAGCTCTACCGGGTGCTCAGGCCCGGCGGCGAAGCCTTTGTCACCGTATGGAACCGGGGTCAGCCCCGCTTCTGGTTACGGGGAAGAGAGGTGCTGGTGCCGTGGCGGCTGCCTGATATAGTTGTGCACCGCTACCACTACCTCTATACTTACCGGGGCCTCAAAAAGGCGCTGACAGGTGTGGGGTTTGAGGTTGTGGCCCAGTTTCCAGAGCGGAAGCACCGACTGCCCTTCAAAGGCCTTTCCCGTAACATATGCACCCTGGTGCGGAGGCCCTGAGGCGACGGGCATAACGAGGCTGTGTTTGTGTTATCCAGAGAGATGTCTCGTTAGCCGGTGGGTGGAGGATGGGCCTATATGGCCCTCAGCGTAGCACTAGGTAGGTGCCGGTGATGGCCAGTGCGGTGCCCAGGCCGGTACGCCAGTTTATCCGCTCTCCTAAGAACAGAAAGGCTAGTGGGAGGGCGAAAAGGGGCGAGGTGGAGGTGAGCACAGATACCTTCGCCGCCCCGGCGTATTTTACAGCCAGCACCACGAGTAGGCCGGTGGAGAAGGCCGTCATCAGCCCAATCCACACCAGACTCGCCCACTGCCAGCCCGACCGCCGCTGTAGCCTCAAAGGGCGCTTTCGGAAAAGCATAAAGCCCAAAAGGAACAGACCACCGGACAGCAGGCGCACATATCCAGCGGTCGCGGGGTTCACATCAAAAACAGCCAGCTTGAGGAAGCCGAACCCCGCTGCCCACAAGGCCGCGGCTACCACCACTAGCAGTATCCCGCGGCTGCTGTGGCTTGCCGGGACAGGATGTCGCAGCTTTGCCTTGCCTGAGAGCACCACCAGGATAACTCCGACTATTATGAGGGCTGAGCCGGCCAGTGTGCTGGGGGTAATGACCTCGCCTAGCCAGGTAGCCGCAACGATGAAAGTGAATAACGGAAAGAGAGTGATAGAGATGGGATGGGCCCGTGACACCCCTATGTGGGGTAGGCTGGCCACATACAGACTGTCACCGATGCCCAGGCTCACCACCCCCGAGGCCACCAGCAGGGCCACTGCCCCTACGGGCAGCGTGCCAAGCCCGCCTCCTATCGCCATTACCAGCAGTATGGGCGACAGGAACAGGGAACCTAGGAGCAGGCGTACCGCTACTATGGCAAATGGATCCATGGAACGTGCCAGGAAGGCCATTACCACACCCACAGTGGCCCAGGC
>JASLXN010000167.1:1397-3674 GCA_030740315.1 Dehalococcoidia bacterium
TTTCAGTATAGCATGGTGGGAAACGCTACTACGGGACTGGAGCCGCATACCCGACATCGTTCATTGTGGATGGACTGGGGGACGGTATATGTGGGACGAGTTGCATGCGGACGCCGCTACGCCGATATTCGCGTTGACATGCTGTAATTGTAATATCTACGACGGCGGTCGCATATATTTGGTGGCTTATAGGAGCGGAGGCAACAATGAGTTGTCGGTGTAGAAGTGTGCAGTCAAACTCTGGGTAACGGTCGGGTCTTGCGCAATAGGTAGCTTTAGGAATATGTATACTAAAAGTGGCGTAGGCAAGGGACCTGCTTTGTGGCTGGCGTGAACTCCAACATCTACAATCTTGCTTATTTTTTAACACCATTTGCAGTAAGGTGACATCTTTCCGTTCAAGTTTTAGGAAGATTGGTGGTCGAAATATGGTCGGCACGCGCAGTTGACAGCGGGGCTTCTCTTCACTACGGCCAGTGTTCGCAACGCCAGCCGTCAATGGCCTTTGTAAACAGGATTCAGTGTCATCAACTTGTGATGAACTGGATCTGTCGGGCTTCCGTGAGCCATCGGCAGAGGCCACTGGTTTCACAGCCATGCCAAAGTCTAAGATAGATGATAATGGCCTCACAGCTAATTGAAATGGGAAATCCTGGCGGGATATTATAAGCAGTTTCTGTCACAAGGTGGATGCTGCCAAGGGAGGCATCAAAGCGAAGAAGACAATATTTGTACTGATTTCTTTAGTGACGACTGGGGTGGAACCCAAAAACTGGGCAGGCAGATAAGAGCGGGTTCTGCTCCTTAAAGTAACAAAAGCAGGAGGAGCAGGATATGAAACAGAACCGAAGGAAACACAGCCCATCATTTAAGGCTAGGGTAGTCCTAGAGTCACTCAAAGGGGAGGAAACAACCGGCCGAGTTCCCCGCCGGTTCGAAGTCCATCAGGGCCAAGTTGGTACCTGTAAGAAGGCACTGATGGAAAGTGCAACCGGTGTCTTCGGCGGTGATCGTGACCAGAAGAGGGGCGATGAGGCCCTCATCGCCCAACTCTATCGAGCCCGCTGTACAGATGCCGACCCATTATAGACGAGACATATGTGGCTGTTAAATGAGTTTGCTTTCTCAGCACATTGGTGACACAGGCCCACCTTCGGCTCTTAACTTGCCTCGCCCTATTTACAGTATTAGAATGTACTCATTATAGCTAGAGAGAGGGAAACATATGGAGACGAAGACCCACGATACATCACGGTTGGAAGAGGCGCACAGTATTTTAAGTGCCATAGCGGAACGCCGCGCCCAAAGCCCCGCCAACCCCTGGGACGGCATATACTATGAGATGATGGCCCGCTACTTTGAAAACATACTCAAAGCAGGGGAGCGGGGGCAGAAGGTGGTGACCACCAGCGATGTGGTTCCCTCGGAGATACTCTATGCCATGGATATGGTCCCTTACCACATCAGCATGGTTTCCTGCGCCGCAGCCGTCCTGCTGGGGGAGCAGGAGACCTGCCTTTCCGCCGCCAAATCTTTCGGTCTGGCACCCGAGGTGTGCTCAGTGCACCGCATTGCCGCGGCCTTCTTCGTAAAGGGCTGGGCGCCGACCGTAGATGCTGTGGTCTCCAACAACGAATCTTGCGATAACAATGCCAAGAGCAGTGAACTCATTGCAGAGGCCTACAAGGCGCCCGGTTTCTATTTTGACTGCCCCTTCTACTACGACGAGCGGGCGTTCCAATTCTTGGCCGGGGAGATGGAGGATCTCTTCAAATTTTTAGGTGAGGTTAAGGGCCAGCCCCTGGACCAGGAGAAGCTGGTGGAGGTGCTCAAAAACTCACGCCATGTGATAGAACTCAGCCAGGAGATAAACCGGCTGCGCCAGGCGGATCCCTATCCCGCCAACAGCAGATTGGGGCTTCAGTCACACCTGGTGCGCTGGTATTTCCAGGGCCGCCCCGAGGCAGTGGAATTCCTAGAGGTGGTGAGGGATGAATTACGCAGGAGAGTGGAGGCTGGCCAAGGGCCCCCTGACCAGCGCTTCCGCTTCATCTCTCTCTTCCTCACCCCCAACCACCAGTGGAAGCTGCTGGACTGGATGGAGAGAGAGCACGGGGCCTACATTATACAGGACCCTGATCGCCACCACTGGGGCCCCATTGACTGGGACTTCTCTCGCCCTATGTATACACTGGCCAACCGCCTGCTGGCCGAACCGGTGGCCTACCTGACTTACAGCCCCATACAGAAATGGGTGGATGCTATTGTTGAGGATAC
>JASLXN010000168.1 GCA_030740315.1 Dehalococcoidia bacterium
CAACGCTCCCACCGGTACCAGCCAGTAGGCCCAGCCGTAGCGGAGCACCGTGATGCCAAAGACCGGTGTGGAGCTGTGGGGTGCCGCCGCCAGGGACATCTTCCAACCGAAGTAGGTGAGGAGGACAAAGAAGAAGGCCAGGGCCACGGTAGAGGTCACCAGGTCCAGCCATGCCTGCATCCGGAGGGGGATACGGACCAGTACCAGGTCCGCCCGCACATGATTATCGTGGAGCAGAACATAGGCCGCCCCCAGCATGCCGATGACCACTACCAGCGATGCCCCGATCTCATGCACCCAGGTGGTTGGCCTGTTGAACACATACCGCATAATCACTTCATAGGTGGTGGTCAAGCTCATCACGAAAAGGGCTAGGGCGGCTATAGCACCCCCACCCCGACATAGCTGGTCTATCCAGTAGAAAACCCTACTCACAAACCTCCGCAAAGGGGCAGGCCCACCCGGTGCAGGGACCGAGCTTGTTACACCGGCCTGTTACTGATGCAGGCCTGTCAATGCATGGTGCTGGGAAGCCACAGGGCAATCTGAGGCCATATCTGCAGCAACACCATGCTTATCAGCAGGATAGCAACAAAGGGCACAACCCCTTTGAATATATCCTCCACCCTCACCCCGTACGGGTCCACTACTCCCTTAAGAACATAGACATTCAGACCCACCGGCGGTGTGAGCAGGGCTACCTCCATATTAAGCACCAGCATAATGCCGTACCAGATGGGGTCAAAGCCCAGGGACATGGCTATGGGGTAAAATATAGGCAGGGTCAGCATCAGCATGCCTATCACATCCAGGAACATCCCCATGACAAAGTAGGTGACAATCATAGCCCAGATGACCCCCCACTTGGAGAGCCCCAGCCCCACCACCCAGCCGGAGAGCTCCTGTGGGATGCGCAGGGTGGTCAACAGGTAGGCCAGAATGGTCATGCCGATGATTAGCACCAGGATAAAGACGGAGAGCCGCACCGCCCCCAGCAGGGCCTCACTCAGGTTGCGGATAGTCAGCTTCCGCCTGAAAGCGGCAAAGGAGAGTACCACTACGACCCCGATCGCCGCCGCCTCCGTGGGGGTGGCGATACCAAAATAGATGCTGCCCATGATGGAGAGGAACACGGCCACTATCGGCCAGACTTTGAACAGGGCGATGAAGCGCTCCCTCCAAGTTACCCTGGTTGACTCGCCCCTGGGGGCGAGGCTGGGACGTACCGCGGCCGCTATCACTATGAAGGTCATCATCATGGCGGCGGTGATGATGCCGGGGATAAAGCCGGCCACAAACAGTCTACCTATGGACTGCTCCACCCAGATGCCATAGATAATCATGGCGATGCTGGGAGGGATGAGTATGCCCAGGGTGCCCCCGGCGGCCACAGCCCCGGTGCAGAAGCTTTTGTTGTACCCCCGCTTGAGCATCTCCGGGATGGTAATAACACCCATTGTGGCGGCGGTAGCGGTGCTAGAGCCGGATGAAGCGGCAAAAGCGGCACAAGCACCTACACTGGCCACCGCCAGGCCGCCGGGCAGCTTGCCCATCCACTTATCCAGGGCGTCAAACAGGTCGTCACTGAGGCCGGTAAAGGCCAGCACCTCTGCCATAAAGATGAACAGGGGCAGTGCGATGAGGATAAAGTCGGCCAGGGTACCATAGGCCCATGTGGATATGGAGAAAAGAGCAACGGTCCTGCCGGTGATAATCAGGCCCACCACCCCCAGCACCCCGGCCGCAAAGCCTATGGGCATACCGGAGGCCAGCAGAGTAAGCAGGCCCACCCCCACAATCAACCCGGTGAGCCACCATTCCACCGGCTATCCTCCTTCAACCGCGGGGCGTTCATCCTCACCCCGGAGCCACAGTATGGTGTGATACATGCGTGACAGGAGCTGAAGGCAAACCAGCAACGCTCCCAACGGCACCATCCAGTAGGTCAGCCAGTAAGGTGTTTCCAGAATGCCGAACATATTCTTGGATCCGGTGCGTACCGCCTCCAAGAGCATGTTCCACCCATAATAAGTGAGGAAGGAGAAGAAAAACGCCAGAGCGAGGGTATATGTAATCAGAGTCAGCCACGCCTGCACCCGTAAGGGCAAGCGCAACAATATAAGGTCCACCCGCACATGTCGCTCGTGGAGCAGAGTATAAGCGGCAGCCAGCATGCCGATAACCACCAACAGGTAGCCCCCGACCTCGTGCACCCAAATAGTGGGACGGTTGAAGACATATCGCATGAGCACTTCATAGAAGGTTATGAGGCTCATGACAAACAGGGCCAGGGCGGCGGCAATGCCGCCGCCCCTACATGCTTGGTCTATCCAGAAAAATATTCTGCCCACTCGGCCTCCCGGGGGTACGTTAATCCAGGGGTGACCCGGGGGGTTATCTGCCTGTCTTCTGGTGCCATGCCTCTACATCAGCCCATATTTTCCCTGCCATGTCGCCGCCCCGCTCCAGGTAAAGCCGTTTGGCTAGAGGACCCACCTGCTCTACCCAGGGTTTAGGGTCGGGGACCTTAATGTCGGCGCCCTCGGAGGTTGCCAAGTCCACAAGGCCGGCATCCCAGTCAGCACGGGCCTTAGCGGCCAAAGGTATCAGCTTGTGGCTGGCCGATAGCACCCCCTGTTGGAGGTTGGATGACAGGCTGCCCCAGGCCCGCTGTGAGAACAGGGCGTGGACGGAATAGGGACCGCCCAGTCCTCCCTCTGCGAAGTAGCTCCAGTATGGGGCCACCTCCATCCACTTGAGGCCGTAAGCGGCGGCCATCGCTGAACCCGCACCCTCTACCGTGCCTCTCTGCATGGCAATGTATGCCTCTGCTGATGGCATGGTAACTAGGCCGGTTCCTATCTCTTTGAACACCTGCGCCCAAGTACCGCCCCACATGCGCATCTTCTTACCCTTCAGGTCATCAGGCGTCATGACATGTTTCTTACTGTGTACCACGATATCCACAGAACCTGGAGAATAAAAGCCAGAACTGTAGATGCCGTTCTCCATGTAGGTACTGTTTAGCAGGTCCAGCAAGCCCAAGTCATAGTAGATGTCATAGTAGTCTTGCGGTGAGGTCAGACCGGGCATCAGGCCCCATTCACTGGCCGGTTCTATGCCCACCAAGTAGGCATCCGGGTGGAATGCGCCGTCAAGGGCACCCTGCCCAAGGGCGGTCACCGTCTCGGACACTTTGACCAACTGATTGGCGGGGAAGACTTCTATCTTTACCTGACCGCCGGTCTCCTCCTCCACCAATTCGGACCACCGCAGGGCCATCTGCCACCTAGGGCCGTCCTCCGGCGTGGCAAAATGGGCGAACTGGAATTCATAGGTCTTTGCAGGAGCAGCAGCCGGAGCGGCAGTCGCCGTCGGTGCCGGGGCCGGTGCCGGTGTAGCCTCCCCACCACAAGCGGTGACGGCCAGCAATATCGCCACTGCCAGCACTGAAACCCATACCATGAGTCCCTTCATCATAGCCCCCCTTTACGGTGTGTTGGGCGAGTTATATCACCACCCACCTAGTTTTGTCAACCCTACAGCGAGGTTGCTTCAAAGAGGGGTGCCAAAACGGCAGAGCCCGGTTGGGAGGGGTGTAGTACCAAGAGCAAACCAACAAAGGCCGCGCCCAAGGGGTGCGGAGGCCAGAGGCCCGCAA
>JASLXN010000169.1 GCA_030740315.1 Dehalococcoidia bacterium
CCCCCGGGTGCGCCTAGTGGTTATACCCGGCACCCAGGAGGTTTACTTGGAGGCCATGAAGGAGGGGCTGCTGGAGGCCTTTGTGCGGGCGGGGGGTTCGGTAAGTCCGCCCACCTGCGGCCCGTGCATCGGGGGCTTCATGGGTATCCTGGCGGCAGGAGAGAGGTGTGTGGCTACCACCAACCGGAACTTCATAGGCCGCATGGGCAGCACCGATAGCGAGATATACTTGGCTAACCCGGCGGTGGTGGCCGCCAGCGCCATCACCGGCCGCATCACCCACCCTCAGGAAGTGGGCTGAAGATATTCCAGGCAGAGATGGCAAAGGGTAACTACCGCTTCTCACCACATGCCCGAAGATAGCTGCCGAAGAGGGGAATTAGCGTAGAGGAAGTAGAGCAATCCATAGTCACAGGTAAATAGATGGAAGTCAGCCTCAACCCCATTACCTTTTTTTACAGGGAGGAAAAATGAGAATAAAGGGCAAGGTCCACAAGTATGGCGATAACATAGACACGGACGTAATTCTCCCCGGCAAGTACCTCTCCCTGTCCGACGCCGGCGAGTTGGCCCGGCACTGCATGGAGGGGATTGATCCTGATTTTTCCAGCCGGGTGAAATCGGGGGATATCATAGTCGCCGGGCCTAACTTCGGCAGTGGCTCCTCCCGGGAGCACGCCCCAGTGGCCATCAAGGCTGCCGGGGTGGGCGCTATCATCGCCCCCAGCTTCGCCCGCATCTTCTTCCGCAACGCCATCAACATCGGGCTGCCAGTACTGGAGACCGATGAGGCCGACGAGGTGGAGGCCGGTGACCTGCTGGAGGTGGATCTGGAGAAGGGCTCCATCATCAACCCGTCCCGGAACCGGGTCTACCAGGCGGCCCCCTATCCCCATGCCATGCTGGATATCATATTCGCCGGGGGTTTGGTGGAGTACACCCAGCAAAGGCTGGGCAAGTGATGAAGCTTGATATAGCCGTTCTCCCCGGGGACGGTATCGGCCCAGAGGTCATAGGCGAATCGGTAAAGCTGCTGGAAGCATTGGGCCAGCGCTGCGGACACCGGATTGTCTTCAATTACGCCGATTTCGGTGGCATTTCCATAGATAAACACGGGGAGGCCCTTACCGATGCCGCCTTGGAGATGTGCCGCGGCTGCGGTGCTGTGCTCATGGGGGCGGTGGGCGGCCCCAAATGGGACGACCCCAAAGCCTCCGCCCGCCCGGAGGACGGCCTGTTGAAAATCCGCAAGAGCCTAGGCCTGTACGCCAACTTGCGCCCAGTAAAGGTCTTCCCTATGCTGCTGGGCGCCTCCCCCCTGCGCCGCGAGCTTCTGGAGGGGGTGGACTTCGTGGTGGTGCGGGAGCTTACCGGCGGCCTCTACTTCGGTCGTCCCAAGCGCCGCTGGCAGACGGCCAGGGGATGGCGGGGGGTGGACACCCTACTATATACCGAGAAGGAGATTGAGCGCATACTACGGGTGGGCTTCGAGCTAGCCCGGCAGCGAGGTAAGAGGCTGACCTCGGTGGATAAGGCCAACATCCTGGAGTCTTCCCGGCTGTGGCGGCAGATGGCCGCCGATATGGCACCGCAATACCCCGATGTGGAGCTGAGGCACATCCTGGTGGATGCTTGTGCCATGCGCCTCATCCAGCGCCCCGCCGAGTTCGATGTCATAGTGACCGAGAACATGTTCGGAGACATCCTAACAGACGAGGCCTCGGTGCTCACCGGCTCCATGGGCATGCTGCCCTCGGCCAGCCTCTCGGGTGTGCCCCAGGAGGGGAGCACCGCCTTCGGCCTCTACGAGCCCATCCACGGCTCGGCGCCGGATATCGCTGGGCAAGGCGTCGCCAACCCCCTAGCTACCATTTTGAGTGTCGCCATGATGTTGCGCCACTCCTTCGGCCTGGGGGAAGAGGCCGTGGCCACAGAGGCCGCCGTCATGCGGGTGCTGGAGTCCGGGTACCGCACCCGTGACATAACGTCCCCCGGCCAGAAAGAGTTGAGCACCAGAGAGATGGGGGCTGCGGTGGTTGGGGCCATTTAGCGGCTAGAGTCCAGCCCAGATGGTCTCGGTGATGTTGGATATAGTCTCCTCCATCCCTCTTGGGGGCTTGGGAGGCGAAGCCCCCCAACAAATAATCCTTGGGTGGGTGGAATAAAATGTCAGTCGGGCTGTGTCCCCGCATCACGGACGATGTAGTATAATCAGACGTTGGGCCTTTTTGATTGAGTTGAAACCGATGACCACCGTATATCTATATGACACAACCCTCAGGGATGGGGTGCAGCGGGAGGGGTTGTCCTTCTCCGCGGAGGACAAGCTTAAAATACTCCTCAAGCTGGACGAGCTTGGTGTGCATTTCGTGGAGGGGGGCTGGCCCGGCTCCAACCCCCGGGACAAGGAGTTCTTCCAGAAAGCCAGCCGGCTCAAGCTGAAAAACACCACTCTGGCCAGCTTCGGGGCGACACGACGCCCCAACTCACTGGCGGATGATGACCCCAACCTGCTGGCCCTGGTCAATGCGAGGGCACCGGTGGCCACCCTGGTGGGCAAGAGTTGGGACATTCACGCCACGCAGGTGCTGGAGACCACCCCTGAGGAGAACCTCTCTATGATTGCCGATTCCGTGGCCTTCCTCAAAAGCCGGGGACTGCGGGTCTTCTTTGATGCGGAGCACTTTTTTGACGGCTTCAAGGCCAACCCGGTCTATGCCTTGAAGACCCTGGAGGCCGCCGCCGTGGCCGGGGCGGAGTGGGTGGTATTATGCGATACCAACGGCGGCAGCATGCCTGGAGAGATATTGGAGGGTGTGGACAGGGCCTTGAAGACGCTCTCCATCCCCGTGGGCATCCATACCCATAACGATGCCGAGTTGGCGGTAGCCAACACCCTGGCGGCGGTAAACGCCGGGGCCAGCCAAGTGCAGGGCACCATCAACGGCTATGGGGAACGCTGCGGCAACGCCAACTTGTGCGCTATCATCCCCAATCTGAAGCTTAAGATGGGGATTGACTGCGTGGGGTGGGACCAGCTTGGTAGCCTGACCGAGGTCTCTCGCTTTGTGAGCGAGTTGGCCAACGTCGTGCCCGATGCCCACATGCCCTATGTGGGGGCCTCGGCCTTCGCCCACAAGGCAGGGCTGCATGTCTTCGGCCTTATGAAGCTGGAGGAGAGCTATCAGCACCTGGATCCCTCGTTGGTCGGCAACCAGAAGCGGGTGCTGGTCTCTGAGCTATCCGGTAAGAGTAACATCGTCTACAAGCTCCGGGAGAAGGGGCTGGAGTTGCCCCAGGGCCGGCGGGCGCAGGATGTGTTACAGCGCATAAAAACCCTGGAGAACATGGGTTTCAGTTTGACGGCGCTGAGGCCTCCTTTGAGCTTTTGGTGCACCGAGCGCAGCCGGGCTACCAACCCCCCTTTGAGCTAGTGGACTTTATGGTGGTGGTGGAGCGCCGTCGCCGCCGTCCCCAGAAGGGAGGCGGGGAGCTCCTAGCCGAGACCATGGTCAAGGTGAAGGTGGGAGGGCAAGTGGTGCACACCGCCGCCGAGGGCAA